>WTGT01000052.1 GCA_011523445.1 Paracoccaceae bacterium | reverse complement strand
CTAAAATAGGTACGGACAAAAATGGCCGGGTGGCATTGGAATGGGGCGTTTATGGAATACCGGAAACATTTATTGTCAATGGTCAAGGGAAGGTGACACTGCGTTTTCCGGGTCCCATTACGCAAAGGGTTTTGAATGATTCAATCCTACCGGAAATTGAAAAGGCCAAACTCCAATGACATGCTTTTACATTTTCAATTTGTCCATTAATCAAATTGAAAGCATAAATTTATCTGTTTCACATGAGAAAAATAAAAATACACAAACCGGATGACTGGCATCTTCATTTGAGGGATGGGGACTTGTTGAAACTTGTTCTCCCACATACGGTCAAGGATTTTGGCAGGGCCCTGATCATGCCAAACCTGATACCACCTGTCATTACCACCTCAGATGCAGAATCCTATCATCGTGAAATCATGGATGCATTGGACAATGATATAGATTTTCAACCTTTCATGACCCTTTACCTGACTGAGGATACGGACCCAAGGGATGTTGAGGATGGAATAGCAAAAGGTATCGTCAAGGCCGTCAAACTCTATCCCGCAGGGGCAACAACTAATTCGTCAAGTGGTGTAAGGGATTTCTCGAAAATCAACGAAACCCTTGCGGTCCTGTCTGCCAAAAATGTTCCTCTGTGTGTCCATGGTGAGGTTGTTGATGGTCATGTTGATATATTTGACCGGGAAACAGAATTCATCCAAAGGGTCTTGACACCAATCCACAAGGATTTTCCGGATTTGAAGATTGTTCTGGAACATATCACAACGCAGAATGCCATTGATTTTATCCTGAATACACCTGACAACATCGCTGCCACGATAACGGTACATCATCTTGTCATTAACAGAAACCATATGTTCAAGGGAGGCATACGACCACATTACTTTTGTCTTCCAATAGCCAAGAGGGAAGTGCATCGCCAAAGCCTGGTAAAGGTTGCAACCAGTGGCAATCCCAATTTTTTTCTTGGAACAGACAGCGCTCCCCATACCATTGGTGCCAAGGAATCTGCCTGTGGTTGTGCAGGAATATTTACGGCACCCGTTGCAATGGCAATTTTGGCTCATGTTTTTGAAAATCAGGATGCCCTAGACAAGCTGGAGGGTTTTACGTCACTGTTTGGTGCAAAATTTTATAATCAACCACCAAATCCATCATTTCTAAACCTTAAGAAGGAAAGCGTACCCATAAAACCATCGACATCCATTTCGAGGAATGGATTGGAGGTATCAATCTTCAACCCCGAATTTGACTTGTATTGGAAAGTAATTGATTAGGAATCTGCCATGAGTGTCAATCAATCCCATGCCGCCAGAACGGCTGAAATTCTTCTTGATATAAAGGCCATCAGTTTCAATACGAGAGACTACTTTCGATTGGCTTCAGGCAAATGTTCACCGGTCTATGTTGATTGCCGCCGCATCATCTCATTTCCGAAAGCCCGTACAGAAATTATCAGGATGATGGTGGACCTAATAAGAGAACGGGTTGGCACAGATTATTTCCAAAATATTGCTGGCGGCGAGACTGCTGGCATTCCCTTTTCAGCACTCGTTGCCAATGAGATGAATTTACCTATGACCTATATAAGAAAAAAGCCCAAGGGTTACGGCAAAAACGCGCGTATCGAAGGGTTATTGGGATCTGGTGAAAACACCCTTCTGGTTGAGGATTTGGCCACGGATGGTGGATCAAAGTTCAGTTTTGTGGATGCCATTCGACAAGCCGGCGGTATTTGCCAATACAGCTCGGTCGTATTTTATTACGATATATTCCCTGAAGCTAATCGGAAATTGCAGGAACACGGTATAGAATTGTTGTTTCTTACCAATTGGGAAGCCATACTCAACTCCAGAAATATAAAAACCCTACTTTCTTCGAACGAAATCAACATTGTATCGACCTTTTTGGAAAACCCTGCGGATTGGCAAAAAAATAATTGTGGGTAAAATCCAGCAATCAGGTTTTCGAATCATTTTTTGATGCTTTTGGCAGATTCACAAGTACCAGTGATTCTTTTTGAATGACAAACTGAATTTGCAATCCCATATCAAAGCAATTTTAAAAAACAACCATTGATTCTTAATTTATAATCATGATTCGGAATGGCCTAGATTCAACTTTTGATTCTGTCACACAATGATCAATAAATTATGTCAAAATCATTAGAATTTCATTACGGCTTAGCTACAAAACAAGGGGAATTTCAAACAGACATGGATCAGAAAAATCTGAACATTGAATCAAGAACTGGACCTTGACTGACTTTCTGAAGTGAATTCAACTAATTTGAAAAAAAAATTAATATTTTTCAATATTTAGGGATTTTTAGATCATATACATCAAGATATTGATTTATTTTTCCCCAATTTTTCCTAAACTAATTACACTTGCCATAGTTTGCAAATTCCATTTAAGGAGGTTTCAGGCTTAAAAAATAATTTTGTTATCCACATTTGCTAAGACGAATTATGAATACCTCTGTCCTATTTGAAATTCCGCAGCAGGAAGCTGCCAATCCTCTTTCAGAAGATACCATTCCGCAAAGCCTTGTACATGAAAAGGCCCTGATTTCAGCCCTGTTGTTCAACAATGAAATCTACACGGAAATTTCCAAGATCGTTCAACCCGAGCACTTTTATTTCCCTGTCAACAGAATCCTTTTTGAAAAAATCGTTCAATTGATTCAGCAATACAGGCTGGCTTCCCCAACAACTCTCTGGCCATATATCCAGAACGAAGTTGAAGTAACCGAATCTGGCGGTGAAGATTATTTCAACGAATTGATCGCAGTTAATATTGCCCCATCAAAAGCCCATGCCTATGCCAGAGAAATTCGTGAACTTGCAATACGAAGGGGCATTATAAACGTTGGGAATGACTTGACGACCCAAGCCATCGATCAGCAAGTAGAAAATCCTACCACGGATATCATCAATGATGCCGAAAGCAAATTGTACCAATTAAGAAATTTTGGACGGGAGGAATCTGATTTTCAGGACTTTTCAAAACACTTGATTGCAACAATTGAACGGGCCAAGATTGCCACCGAGAATGAAGATGAAATCTCAGGTCTTTCGACCGAATTGATTGACCTTGACAATTTTCTTGGAGGACTACAGCCTTCTGATTTAATCATCATTGCCGGCCGGCCGGGCATGGGTAAAACAGCTTTGGCTACTAACATAGCCTATTCAGTTGCAAAAAATTTCAAGGATCCTTCAAAAATTCGGAAATCTGACCCTCTGGGAGGAAAAGTGGCAATATTTTCACTCGAAATGTCCGGTGAACAGTTAGCATCCAGAATTTTGGCCGAGGTTTCTGAGGTACCGGCCACAAAAATCAGGAAAAACCAGATTGGCAAGGCAGAGTTTGAAAAATATGCCAAGGCATCCATGGATCTAGTCAAACTACCTTTGTATATAGACGATACGGCCGGATTGACCATCGCAGACATTTCCCTCCGATGCAACAGGCTTCATCGTAGGGTTGGTGGATTGGGTTTATTGGTTGTGGATTATATCCAACTGGTTCAGGGAATGAACAGAAAGGAAAACAGAACCCTTGAAATTGCTGAAATCACCGGTGGCCTCAAGAAAATCGCCAAGGATTTGAATATTCCGGTTATAGGTGTATCTCAGCTTTCTCGCTCAATTGAGACAAGAGAAGACAAACGACCTCAGATGAGTGACCTCAGGGATTCAGGATCAATTGAGCAGGATGCAGATTTGGTGATGTTTGTATATCGTGAGGAATATTACCTGAAAAGGTCAAAACCACCTGAGGAAGAAGAAAAAAAAGTTGCAACATGGCAAGCAAGAATGAATGAGCATGGAAATAAAGCCGAAATCATCATTGATAAAAATCGTCATGGACCCGTTGGATCAATTAAAACTACCTTCAATGGCAAATTGACCAAATTTGGAAATTTGGCAGAAGAGTCCCAACCTGTCGGAGATCACGAAATTCGCAATCAAGATTTTCACCTACCTCCATCTACCCCAATGATGTAAACCAAACAATAATCAAATCTTGACTTAATGGCTTGGATTTAGGGTATATACGGTAAGTATTATGCCTAAATTCACTTGGGTAAAATTAAGATAGTTAATTGGAAAGTCCTTGGCACAGTCGATCTTAACAATCAATCTTAAAGCTATTGCCGAAAACTGGCGAAAACTAGACAGATTGAGCCCGCCATCGGTTGAAACAGGAGCCGTTCTGAAAGCAAACAGTTATGGTTTGGGAATCGGGCAAGTTGCTCCATATCTGGAAAAAACCGGCGTAAAATCTTTTTTCGTTGCCTTGGCCGAAGAGGGCAAGGAACTCAGAAAGCATGTTTCAAACAAGGCAAGAATATTTGTGCTATCAGGGTATATGAAGGGCGACAAACCTCTAATAAAGAAGATGAATTTAATACCTGTCATTGTAACCCCTGAACAGTTTTTGCGATTTATTGAAGACATGCCCAAACATAAATTTGGTATTCAAATTGATACTGGCATGAACCGCTTGGGTATGGAACCCGAATATTTTCTCGAGCTAAAGGATAAAATTGTTTCACTGGAACCCGAACTGATCATGAGTCACCTTGGTTGTGCCGATGAAGAAGACCAAGTCATTACCAGAACGCAATTGCACAACTTTCTAGATCTCACAAGAGGTTTAAATTTTCCATTGTCCTTGTCAGCAACGGGAGGGATGATGTTGGGAAATGATTATTTCTTTGATCTGTGCCGCCCGGGGATTGGTTTGTTTGGCGGGCTTCCATTCAAGGATGGAGTTCCTGTGCTGTCCCTAAAAATACCAGTAATTCAGGTTCAAAAGGTATACAAGGGTGAGGGTGTGGGCTATAACCGTGCCTGGATTGCACCCCGTGATACCACCTTGGCTACTGTAGCGGCTGGTTACGCCGATGGTTTGATCAGAGGTTTGAGTAATAATTCCCTGGCTTATGCCAATAACACGCCATGCCCTTTGGTCGGCAGGGTTTCTATGGATCTGATTACGATAGATGTTTCCGGTTTACAGGAAATACCTGAATACTTAGAATTCATGGGACCTATCCAAGGATTGGATGATTTAGCAAGGCAAGCATCGACAATTGGCCATGAAGTATTGACTGCCATTGGTCAAAGATACAAAAAGGTTTATGTCTAGTAAAAATTTTTATTTCTGTTCAGCAGTCATTTTGCCTTAAATCCGAATATGTCACTGGTCTTTTCATTTTTGGCAGCCATAGGACGAGGTACCTTTCATATCTTTGAAGAGGTAGGTACCCTTACCTTTTTCATCATATCAACCATCAGAAGTCTTTTTAAAAGTCCCTTTTATTTCAAGGAATTCCTGCGGTCGGTAGTTTCTATTGGCTATTTCAGCCTGCCGGTCATAGGTTTGACTGCTCTGTTTACAGGTGGTGCCTTGGCCCTGCAAATCTATTCGGGAGGTTCCAGATTCAACTCTGAATCGGCTGTTCCAGCA
>WTGT01000018.1 GCA_011523445.1 Paracoccaceae bacterium | reverse complement strand
GTAATGACTTTAGATGACCTCCTTAATCAGGTGGACAGGCAATTTCAGGACTCACTTGATAGGCTTTGTGATCTCCTGAAAATCCCCTCGATATCAACCGACCCCCAATACAGGGATGAGTGCCGCAGAGCTGCTGACTGGCTGGAATCTGACCTGAATTCAATTGGATTTTCAGCGAGTGTAAGAGAAACGGATGGTCATCCCATGGTGGTGGCACATGGCGAACGTTCTTCATCCAATATCCTGTTTTATGGTCATTATGATGTACAGCCAGTTGACCCTTTGGAGAAGTGGCATCATGCACCATTCGAGCCAACCATTGTTTCAGAAAATGGCCAAAAGGCGATACATGCCAGGGGAGCATCAGATGACAAGGGACAATTGATGACTTTTGTAGAGGCCTGCCGAGTTTGGAAGGATGTCACAGGAAAACCACCCGCCGGTATTTCTATCTTACTTGAGGGTGAGGAAGAATCTGGATCACCTTCACTAATTCCATTTTTGAAGGAAAATGCTGAGGAACTTAAAGCTGATCTGGCCTTCATTTGTGATACAGGGCTATTTGAATCTGAAATTCCTGCCATCATTACCCAGCTCAGGGGCTTGATGGGTATTGAATTTGAAATCATTGGCCCATCAATTGATCTTCACTCTGGAATGTATGGTGGTTTGGCAGTAAATCCAATTCAGCTTCTGGGAAACATTATTTCGGACCTTTTTGATGCGGATGGGAGAGTCATGATCGAGAATTTTTATGACGGGGTCCTGGAACTTGAGCCTTCACACAAGGCCCAATGGGATAATTTGAATTTTGACCAGCAGGGTTTTCTAGGTGATATTGGCTTGCAATTGCCTATTGGTGAAATAGACCGAACTCCCCTCGAAAAACTCTGGTCTAGGCCAACATGTGAAATCAACGGTATTAATGGTGGATATACGGGTGAAGGTTTCAAAACAGTTATACCTTCGAAAGCCTCGGCCAAAGTGAGTTGCAGATTGGTTGGCGACCAGGACCCCCAACAAATAAGGGATAATTTCCGTTCATTTGTTGAATCAAGAATACCCGCTGATTGTTCAGTAAAATTTATCAATCATGGCCTAGGCGGAGCCTGTCAAATGCCAACCAGTGATCCAATGTTCGAAATTGTAAGGTCGGCACTTACTGAAGAATGGCAAAAAGAAGCTGTTTATGCCGGTTGTGGTGGTTCAATACCGATTGCTGGATATTTTCAGGAACTTTTGGGGATGGATTCATTATTGACTGGTTTCGGTAAGGACAATGACAATATTCACTCACCCAACGAGAAGTATGATTTTGAATCCTTTTATCGTGGTATCCGAAGCTGGATTAGGGTACTTTATAATTCACAGGCATAATCGCTGGCAAAAAATTGTGTTAATGGAGATCAGGAAAATGCAGGATATCTCAGAAGTTGATTTGAGGGAATATTACAAGGCCCCTCATGAAGGCAAGACTTGTCGAATTGTCCGTATTGGTAAAGCATATCAGATGGATATAAATAAAATCTGGGAAGCGATTACACAGGAAAATCATATCCCGAACTGGTTTCTACCCATATCAGGTGATTTAACCGAGGGAGGTAATTACGATCTTGTAGGTAATGCAAGTGGCAAGATACTTGTTTGCAAAGCACCTCATGAATTCAAGATAACGTGGGAATTCATGGGAGATGTAAGCTGGGTTGCCGTCAGTCTGGAAGAGGAGAACAATTCAACTAATCTCATTCTCAGCCACATAATGAATTATGGCGAAGGGGATCCATTTTGGGCAAAATACGGTCCTGGCGCTACCGGAGTGGGGTGGGGATTGTGTTTTCTTGGACTTACCAATTATCTTACGACAGGAACTTCAGTAGTTGAGGAAGGTAAGATATGGGTTGGTACCGATGAAGGCAGGGTTTACTTGAAAAACGAAGCAGAATCTTGGGCCGATGTCCACATAACAACTGGTGAAGATCCTGAAACTGCTCGAAACATGGCTGAAGAAACCTATAAATTTTATGCAGGATTAGCTGGCTGAATACCTTCCGATCATGAGGTAAAAGTTAGGCTAACAAAGTTTTCCCAAAATAATCGGTGTAAACAGCAACTATCTTCCCTCGAATTTGGGAAGTCTTTTTTCAACAAAAGCCATTATTCCCTCCCGGAAATCACGGGATTTTCCGAGTTTGCTCTGCAATTTTGCCTCCAATCTGAATTGTTCCTTGAGATTGTTGTCATAGGTCTTTCGAAACGCCTGTTTCAGGTTGTGATAGGCAAGCGTTGGACCTTCGGCCAGTTGTTTGGCACGCAAGAACCAATGTTCTTCAAATTGATCATCTGGGATTGCTTCCCAAATCATTCCCCAATTACTGGCCTCGGCTGCCGAAATCCTTTCAGCAAACAGGGAAGCTCCCATCGCCTTGGCTAAACCTATTTTTCGTGGCAAGTACCAAGTACCACCTGCATCTGGTATTAGGCCGATTCTTGTAAAAGCCTGTAGGAAATAAGCACTTTCAGCCGCAATGACCACATCCGTGGCCAAGGCCAAATTTGCGCCAGCTCCTGCAGCAGCACCATTAACTGCGGCTATGCTGGGTATTCTTGAGTTATATATTGCATCGATTATGGGGTAATATTCATCACGCAAGGTTTGTTCAAGATCAGCATTCCCTAGGTTGATATTATCTCCCAGATCCTGCCCCGAACAAAAAGCATTCCCTTCACCAGTCAAAACCAATACTCTGCCCTCGGATTCTGCCCTCTTGATGGCATCGGTCAGTTCCCGTCGCATTTCAGCATTCAGGGCATTCCTGACCTCAGGCCTGTTCATCTTCACGATTGCAATACCGCTATCAATTGTCATTGTTATGGATTTGTATTCCACCTTAGCACCCTTTTGTTGATTACAATTCGCTATAATCAGGTTTCAAGAATTCTACACAATAATTCATTTGGAAATTAGCTCTTCAATTTTTTGTTTCTCTTCCGGAGTTAAATCATTTGCAGGCAATTCTTCAAATTTACTGTTTCTGTATCTTCTATAGATGAGGATCAGGCAAAGTATAATCAAAATGGGTCCAGAGAAATACAAAATCCAGTTTTTTGGATTGAACCTAGGCTGGAGCAGGGCAAATTCGCCATATCGATCCTCGATATAATCATAAATCTGTTGATCCGTATTGCCTTCTACCAACATCTCCCGAATTAGAATTCGAAAATCCCTGGCAAGTTCAGCTGCAGAATCATCTATATTTTCGTTTTGACAAACCATGCATCGGATATTTTGGGAAATATCCCTAGCTCTTTGTTCCAGTTGAGGATCATCAAGGATTTCATTCGGTTCAACCCCCAAAACACCTAAGGGTAAGAAGATCAGCAAAACAAAAAATGTGATGAACCTTTTCAACTTACTTTCCTCAACTCTCTGCTACGAAGCACTGGAAATCTAGCGCTCAAACTGATGCAACCACCCAGAGCCATTACAAATGCACCTATCCAAATCCAGTTGACCATAGGCTTGATATAAGTTCTGACAGCCCAAGCATTCTCTCCCTGAAAATCACCAAGGACTATATAAAGATCTCTTAGCACACCCATGTCTATGGCTGCCTCGGTAGTTGTTGAGTTGGCCACTGGATATACCCTCTTTTCCGGGAACATCCTTGCTTCAAGCGAATTGTCCTGAAATACCTCAAATTCTCCCATTTGTGCAAAGTAATTGGGTCCCCTTATCTCCTTCACGTCCAGTAATTGAAATTCATAGGAACCGACCTGATAGGTATCGCCAATTTGAACAACCCTGATATCTTCTATTTCCCAGGAGGTAATCGAGGCTATCCCAATAATGGCAAATCCGAATCCCAAGTGAGCCATTGATTTTCCATATTCTGTTCTAGGAAGTAGTTTCAACCATCTTAGGGATTTTCCTAGGGGATGCTTACCGAAACCCACCTTAACGGCGAGTTCCCACAACGTTCCGAGAATAATCCAGGCCGCCAACATCAAACCAACAGGACCCAGCATCCTCATGCCTGTCTGCAGGGACAAAATCAAAATGGCCAGTACAAGAGCCAGGATAGCCGGAGCAATCAGACTTTTGAAAGCTCTGGAGATATTGCCCCGTTTCCAGGCAAGTGAAACACCAATGGGCAATAACAACGAAAGGGCTATCATGAAGGGAGTAAAGGTCAAGTTGAAGTATGGGGGACCTACCGAGATTTTATCCCCATGAATCGTTTCTATTATAAGGGGCCAAAAGGTCCCGATAAAGACTACCATGGCTGAAATCACCAGAAGAAAGTTGTTTGAAATCAGGGCCGATTCCCTGCTCCAAAAAGAAAACACCCGACCACCCCTTATCTTCTTTCCCAAAAGAAGGTAGAGGGCAAATGCTCCCCCTGTAAAAAGAAGCATGATCGCCAGAATATATATTCCTCTCGTCGGGTCGCTTGCAAAGGAATGTACTGAGGTAATTATGCCTGATCTTACCAAAAAAGTACCTATGAGTGACAGTGAAAATGCAAGGATTGACAGCAGGACAGTCCATTTGGCCAGTTGCTCTCTTTTTTCCAATACAAGTGTAGAATGCAGTAGTGCAGTTGTAATAAGCCACGGCATGAAGGAAGCGTTCTCAACCGGATCCCAAAACCACCAGCCTCCCCAGCCAAGTTCATAATATGCCCACCAGGAACCAAGGGCTATGCCGAGAGTTAGAAAAATCCATGAAAGAAGGGTCCAGGGACGAACCCAACTGGCCCAGGCAGAATTGATAGTGCCATTGACAAGTCCTGCCAGTGCAAAACTGAAGGAAATCGATAAACCGACATAACCCATATAGAGCAGTGGTGGATGAAATGCCAAACCCGGATCCTGCAACAGCGGATTCAGATCATAGCCATTGAATGGTGGGAATTCCAACCGGGCAAACGGATTTGAAGTGAACAGGATGAATGACAGAAAAGCAAGGGTTATCGCTGATTGAAAAAAAAGTACAAGTGCCTTGAACTTGAGGGGAATTTGTCTTTGCAAAACAGCCAGCAGAAACCCGAAGAAAGATAATACCAGCACCCATAGAAGCATGGATCCCTCGTGATTGCCCCAAACTCCTGAAATCTTATACAAGAGTGGTTTCAGAGTATGGGAATTGTTAGTTACAAGGGCTAGGGAAAAGTCCGAATTGACAAAGGCCCAAGTGATTGACAGGAAAGATATTCCTATAAATCCAAATTGCACAACTGCTATCAGAGTACCGGCATATAGCCAATTGAATATGTTTTTGGTGTATCCCACGCCAAGAACACCAATTTGCAGAACAGAAACAAGCAAGGCTAAAATTAGTGAAAGATGCCCGATTTCAGTAATCATTGCTTTCTTCTTGAATGATGGTTTTCATAAATATTGGTGATGATGCTGAACCAAATGATAACAATCACAAAATCGGAAGTTTACCCACTAGGTTTGAACAGAACTTGTTCCTTGAGGGTATA
>WTGT01000322.1 GCA_011523445.1 Paracoccaceae bacterium | reverse complement strand
CAAATAAAAATCATTTTCCCTTGGCACCAAATTAATTGCAGGTAAAAAAATAACCAGGGCGAATCTTGCATGAAACAAGCCGTCAACGTTTGTATCTGATTGTATTTTTTAACCCTTTGGTTAAATTTGTCATTGGTTTCAATCGATCAATGCAAAACCTATTATTCCTTGTTTGAACAAATTTGAAGGGACCCCTGATGCCAATAAAAGTATGTGCTTTTGATGCCTATGGTACTTTGTTTGATTTATCTTCGGCAGCACGAATAGCCCTGGAGGATTATGACAAGAAGTCAGGAATGAACATTAGCCGGACCGTTGCCGAAAATTGGCGTTTGAAGCAGCTCCAATACACTTGGATTAGGGCCATTACTGGGGAACATACTGACTTTTGGAATGTTACCTGCGAAAGCCTGGATTGGGCATTGGAGAAATCCAATCTTCATAATGACGGACAATTAAGGTCCAGGCTGCTTGAACTTTACAAGGAATTGGAAGTTTATCCTGAAGTGCCTGAGATACTGGCAAAACTGAAAGAATTGCCACTACCTGCAGTTATATTGTCAAACGGATCTCCTGCCATGCTGCAATCGGCAATTGATGCTTCCGGAATTGGTGATTATTTGGAGATGCAGTTGAGTGTCGAGGAGGTCGGAATATTCAAACCAGCCTCCCGGGTATATGAGTTGGTATTGAAACATTACAATTGTCAGGCCGAGGAAGTATTGTTCGTTTCTTCAAATGGTTGGGATGCAGCAGCTGCCAAGGGATTTGGGTTTTTGTCGGCTTGGGCCAATCGATTGAATGATCCAGTTGACCGTTTTCCCTGGACCCCTGATTTTATCTTGTCATCCCTGGTGAAAATACCTTCTCTGGCCAAAAAACTATGACTTCATATTACCAATCAAGCGATGGACTCCGTTTGTCCTATACAATTAAGGGGAATAAAGATGGATTGCCTGTTCTATGCCTTCCCGGAGTTACTCGCAATTCATCTGATTTTAATTATCTTGCCCAAAACATTAGGGAATATGCCCTAATCTGCCCGAATTACCGGGGAAGGGGTCAATCGGAATGGGACAGTAATCCTGATAACTACAATGCCCTTGTCGAGGCAAGAGATATTCTGATTCTAATGGATTTGCTGGAAATTTCCTCTGCACCCATAATCGGAACTTCGCGTGGAGGTATGATTGCCATAGTCATGGCCAATCTGGATGCTTCCAGAATCGCCGGAATCATGTTCAATGATATTGGCCCAGTTATCGACAAGTCTGGATTGATACGAATACTGGAATATATCGGCCGCAATCCTTCTGCCAAAACCATTCCTGAAGCAGCAGAGAATTTACAAAAGTTCAACGTGGGATTTGAGGATGTTCCCCAAGAACGGTGGCTGGAGGAAGCACAAAAACATTATCTGACAACAACTGGTGGTCTTAAAATCAACTATGATCCAAAATTGCGAATTGGTTTCAAGCAATATCTGAATACTGGCAAGTTGGAACTGTGGGAAGAATTCGGTATCCTGAAATCACTTCCCTTTGGAGTAATCAGGGGAGTGAACTCGGATATCCTTTCCCTGGAAACAATTCAACGGATGGAAGAATTGTTTCCGCACGGGGCTTATGCCGAAGTGCCTGACCGAGGACATGTACCCTTTCTGGATGAAAGGGAATGCCTTGATGTGATCAACACGTTTCTGAAGCAGACTACCTCCCAATAATCCTTATGATTCATGATCTCAGTTCTTGATTCCGTGGATCAAATGGACTGTCATTGGTAACGATTGCATCCCACAATTTATCAAGAATTTTAACCTGCATTTTGGTACCGGGTACAGTTAACTCAGGCTTGGTATATCCAAGACCGATGGAGCGGTTGAATTGTACAGACCAGCCTCCCGAAGTCAGTCTGCCTACAACCTTTCCCTCATGGTACAGGGCTTCGCGTCCCCAGGGTATGGAATCGTCTGGCCCATCAATCAGAAAGGTTGCACATTTGGACCTGATCCCTGTTTCCAGCATGCTGTCCTTACCGTAAAAATCCTTGTTGAAATCTACAAATCGTTCCAATCCCCCTTCCAGTGGTGTGGCATCCCGACCCAATTCATTACCAAAGGCCTTGTAGCTTTTTTCCAATCTAAGCCAATTCTGGGCCCTGGCTCCAAACAATTTCATTCCATGTTTGTTGCCTGCCGTCTCCAACAGGTCAAAGAGATAATTCTGCATTTCGATGGGATGATGCAACTCCCATCCCAACGATCCCGTATAGGATACCCGCAAGGCTCTTACAGGACACATCCCGAGTTCAATGTCCCTATGGGTCAACCAGGGAAACCTGTCATTTTCCAGGACTGTTTCCGGTTCAACACCACGGACTATTTGAGATAACATTTTTCTGGAATCGGGGCCTGCAACAACGAACACTCCCCATTGACTGGTAATGTCATGTATTTCAACATGGTCATATTCATCTTCCCATTTCCTGGCAGCCCTTCGCAGGTAATCACCATCATAAGCCGCCCAGGCACCAGCAGAAATAAGATAATATTCGTTCTTGTCCAAGCGGACAATGGTATATTCAGACCTTGTCGTACCCTTTTCCGTCAGCGCATAGGTCAGGTTAACCCGCCCAACTTTCGGCAGTTTGTTACAGGTGAACCAATCCAGAAACTCGGTAGCGCTAGGCCCCCTGACCAAATGCTTGGCAAAGGCCGAGGCATCAAACAGACCTACCTGATTACGTACGGCCTTGGCCTCTTCTATGGCAAAGGGTACCCATCCTCCCTTGCGGAAAGATCGTGATGCCTTGTCGTCAAAGCCGGTTGGGGCAAAATAATTGGGTCTTTCCCAGCCATTGACCTGACCGAATTGTGCTCCCCTTTCCTTCATTCGGTCATAACAGGGCGTGGTTCTCAAAGGGCGACAGGCCTCGCGTTCCTCATCAGGATGGTGCAGAATGTAGACATGTTCATAACACTCCTCGTTCTTCCGCATGGAATATTCGGTTGTGACCCAATCGCCATATCGTTTCGGGTCAAGTGAGGCCATGTCTATTTCCGCTTCACCTTCAACGATCATCTGTGCTAGGTAATACCCCGTTCCCCCAGCAGCGGTAATGCCAAAGGAAAATCCTTCTGCCAGCCACATATTCCTCATGCCGGGTGCTGGTCCAACCAGGGGGTTGCCATCCGGAGTGTAACAGATTGGGCCATTGAAATCATCTTTCAAACCAACCGTTTCCGTTGTTGGAATTCGATGTATCATGGATTCATATTCAACCTCGATACGGTCCAGATCAAGTTCAAACAAGTCTGCTCGAAAACTGTCGGGAACATTGTGTTCAAATCGTGCCGGTGCTCCCTTTTCGTATGGGCCAAGTATCCACCCTCCTCTTTCCTCTCTCACATACCATTTGGCATCTGCATCCCGGAGTACCGGATGTTCGGAATTGGATTTGCGCCATTCAACCAGTTCGGGATCGGGCTCGGTAACAATATATTGGTGCTCCACAGGTATGGCAGGGATTTTTATACCCAATTGCCTGGCTGTCACTTGGGCATAATTACCTGTTGCAGTGATGACATGATTGGCTCTCACTCTGAACCTTTCATCGGACTTAACCAGATTGCCACCCTTTTCTTCCAGAAAGTATCCCTGGACCAACCAGTCTCCTCCAGTCCAAGTATAGGAATCAACCTGATACTTGGTTTCAATTTCTACCCCTCTCATGCGGGCACCCTTGGCCATCGCCTGGGTAACATCTGCCGGGTTTATGTAACCATCAGTAGGATGGTACAGTGCTCCTTTTAGATCATCGGTTCTTACTAGGGGATACCGTTCACCTATTTGTTTTGGTGTCAACCATTCATATGGTATACCTACGGTCTCGGCGGTGGTCGCATAGAGCATGAATTCATCCATTCGATCCTGCGATTGGGCCATTCTGAGATTGCCTACAACCGAAAAACCCGGATTCAAGCCGGTTTCTGCCTCAAGTTCTTTGTAAAACCTTACCGAATAATCATGGATATGACTTGTTGCATAACTCATGTTGAATAGAGGTAACAAGCCAGCAGCATGCCAGGTGGAACCGGACGTTAATGCGTCCCTTTCCAAAAGCAGAATGTCTTCCCATCCAGCCTTCGCAAGATGGTAGGCTATCGAGGTACCTACCGCACCGCCCCCGACTACTAAAGCCCTTACATGTGACTTCATGAATAACCCTTTCCAAATAACGGTTCAAATTTTCTGTTCTCAAATAACATTTACCAACCAGTTGTGAAACTTCTGTTCATTTATTTTGCCCACGACCAATTTATTGTGGATAAAAATCCATCCCCCAGGAGTTGTATAAGGAAATCAGTACAGGATACTGATTTCTGTATCTGGTTGAATAATAATCAATCTGGTAAAACCGCAATACCAGTCCAAAAGGTAGATTTTATTCCCAAATTCATGATTGCACATGAAAGTAACTGGCAATAAGAAACACCTGCCTGGCCAAAGACAAATATTGCTTGAACTGGTTATTCCCAGCAAGTTGATCTTACCTTCAGCATTCGCTTTCAGCTGTTCAATTTCAACAACCCATCTTTAGTAACCGACACGGGAATGGGATCACTGATTTCACCAATGAATCGATTTTTTCTATCCTTGTCATAGAAACCGATTAACAGAAGCTCACCATCAGACTCAACTATTTTACCTGAATATCTTTCACACGGATCATCGCCATCCAGAAATGCTCCGGGAGCAATGCTCCAAGGACCAAAGGGGCTTTTACTCCTGAGGTAATGTGTTCCCGAAACTTTTTGTTGACCGTAAGATATTTTATATTCTTCTGACCAATGGATTTTCATGGTTGTAAACAGGCAATACCAATTTCCGTTTATTTCTAGAACCTGAGGTACCTCAAGTTGTCCAAATCCTCCAGTGAAGGCTGGAGGCAAGTGCTCCCAATCATAAAGATTGCTGGATTTGGCCAATCCTATGGCCCCACCTTCGTTTGTTTCCCTTGTTCCTGAAACCCTGGCTGTATAATACATGAGCCATCCACTATCGTGAGGATTCTTTATTACATGGGGATCCCGCATTGCCCTGTCGTGCCACCATCCGGGAGTATATTCCTCATAATATTCAGGGTTTATATCAAGAGCCAGCCCATTTCCAGCCCGATTCCAACTATGTAAATCTTTGCTGGTTGCATGACCAATTCTTTGCTTTATGCCATTTTCAGCCCTAGAAGTACCGGTATAAAACAAATGCCAATCCGTACCCTCTTGGACGACTGAACCGGTCCAGGTCGTATAATCATCCCAGGAAGGATCAATGGAAGGTTTGAAGCATTCCCCCAAATCTTCCCATCGATACAAATCGCTTGATATGGCATGACCTATAGTTACATTCCAATGCCGAAGGTCTGGATTAATCAAAGATTTTGGAGCCATGAGATAATACATGTGCCAGACCTCGTTTTCCTTGGCAAACCAAAAATCCCAAACCCACTTGTCTTGTATCGCAAACATCCTTTC
>WTGT01000269.1 GCA_011523445.1 Paracoccaceae bacterium | reverse complement strand
GTATAGTAGAGTCCCAAAACCATATCTTGGGAAGGTACGATAATGGGAGCACCATTGGCAGGTGACAACACATTGTTGGTTGACATCATGAGTACTCGGGCTTCCAACTGGGCTTCCAGTGAAAGAGGTACGTGAACCGCCATCTGGTCGCCATCAAAGTCGGCGTTGAAAGCTGAACAGACAAGTGGGTGAAGCTGGATGGCCTTGCCCTCGATGAGAATGGGTTCAAAGGCCTGAATTCCCAATCTGTGCAGGGTAGGTGCACGGTTAAGCAGAACCGGATGCTCACGGATTACCTCGTCCAGGATATCCCAGATTTCATCCGTTTCCCTTTCCACCAGTTTCTTGGACTGTTTGACGGTGGTGGAAAGTTCCTTTTCCTGCAACTTGGAGAAAATGAATGGCTTGAACAGTTCCTTGGCCATTTTCTTGGGCAGGCCACACTGGTGCAGTTTCAATTCAGGTCCAGTGACAATGACTGAACGTCCGGAAAAGTCGACCCTTTTACCAAGCAGGTTCTGCCTGAACCTTCCCTGCTTCCCCTTGAGCATGTCACTCAGTGATTTCAGAGGACGTTTGTTGCTTGTATTGGTGATGACCCGGCCTCTTCGACCATTGTCAAAAAGGGCATCAACGGATTCCTGCAGCATGCGCTTTTCATTGCGAATGATCAATTCCGGTGCTCGCAGTTCAATCAGTCTTTTCAGACGATTGTTCCGATTGATAACCCGTCGATAAAGATCATTCAGGTCGGATGTGGCAAAGCGGCCGCCATCGAGTGGTACCAATGGCCTGAGTTCAGGCGGAATAACGGGTAGAACAGTCAGGATCATCCATTCGGGCTTGTTGCCGGACTCCAGAAAATGGGAAACAATCTTGAGCCGCTTCTTGATGTCGGTCTTGCGTTGGGCACTGCCTGTGGTGAGCAGCTCCTCACGCAGAATTTCCTGTTCAAGTTCCAGGTCGAGGTTGCTCAGCAATTCCCTGATTGCTTCAGCTCCGATGGAGGCATTGAAGGATTCTTCACCGAACGCATCCTTGGCTTCATGCATTTCAGCTTCGGTGATGAGTTGTTTCTCGTTGAATTCCGTCAATCCGGGGTCGGTTACCACGAATTTCTCAAAGTAAAGAACACTTTCAAGATCCTTCAACTTCATGTCCAGCAGAATGCCAATACGGCTTGGAAGGAGTTTCAGGAACCAGATATGAGCGACAGGAGCGGCCAGGTGAATATGCCCCATGCGTTCCCGACGAACTTTCTGGAGAGTTACTTCAACGCCGCATTTCTCGCAGGTAATACCCCGGAATTTCATCCTTTTGTATTTGCCGCAAAGGCATTCGTAATCCCTTACGGGACCGAAAATCTTGGCACAGAACAGACCATCCCGTTCCGGCTTGAACGTACGGTAATTTATGGTCTCGGGCTTTTTGATCTCCCCTTCCGACCAGGCAATGATCCTTTCCGGAGAGGCAAGTGAGATTTTTATTTCATCAAAGGATTCTGGAAGTTTCCCACCTTTGAACATGCTTTGTGCGAAATCATGCTTCATGTTTTTCCCTCTGGATCATTTTTCTTGTACGGTTCATTTGTCTAAGTTCCATGTTCAGTCCCAGGCCTCTGACCTCCTTGACCAAAACATTGAAACTTTCCGGTATACCTGATTCAAACTCGTTTTCACCCTTGACGATGGCTTCATAAACCTTCGTTCGTCCGGTAACATCATCGGCCTTGACCGTCAGGATTTCCTGCAGCACATGGGCAGCCCCATATGCCTCAAGAGCCCAGACTTCCATTTCACCAAATCGTTGACCACCAAACTGGGCTTTACCTCCCAACGGCTGTTGGGTAACCAGACTGTAAGGTCCTGTTGACCGGGCATGGATTTTGTCATCCACAAGGTGATGGAGTTTCAACATGTACTTGATGCCAACGGTTACTGGTCTGGCAAACTTTTCACCAGTAATCCCGTCATAGAGTTCGGATTGTCCTGATTTATCAAAGCCGGCTCTTTCCAGGGCATCATCTATATCAAGCTCCTTGGCCCCATCAAACACAGGTGTTGCAATGGGAACCCCATTGGACACAACCCTGGCTGAAGCAATCAATTCCTGATCATTGAGATTAGCCAATTCGGAATTATAGACTTCAGGACCATAGGCATATTCCATGGCGGATTTGACCTTTTCGATACTGGCGGGGTCATCCTGATTGCTATCGTGATATTTCAGCGATTCATCAATGACCTTGCCCAACCCCCTCGATGCCCAACCCATATGGGTTTCGAGAATCTGGCCCACATTCATCCTGGAGGGAACCCCCAATGGATTCAGGACA
Organism: Paracoccaceae bacterium; assembly: GCA_011523445.1. Classification (GTDB taxonomy): domain Bacteria; phylum Pseudomonadota; class Alphaproteobacteria; order Rhodobacterales; family Rhodobacteraceae; genus MPNP01. The sequence goes on along the minus strand of WTGT01000269.1, from coordinate 3,211 downwards.
ATATCGACTGGTGTTCCATCCTCAAGGAAAGGCATGTCCTCCATGGGCACAACCTTGGAAACAACCCCCTTGTTACCATGCCGGCCGGCCATCTTGTCTCCGGATTGAAGTTTTCGCTTGACGGCGACAAAGACCTTGACGACCTTGAGGACACCGGGTGAAAGGTCATCACCTCGCCTGACCTTGGCCACCTTGTCCTCGTATCTTTGCTCAAGAGCCTTTAGCTGCAACTGGTATTGTTTCTCAAGCCCTTCGCGGTTCTTGGAGGTTTCCTCATCATCGAGAGCCAGTTTCCACCATTTGAATTGCTCGATCTGGCCAAGCAATTCCTCGGTAATGATGTCTCCCTTCTTGAAGGGTTTGGGACCCTTGGCAACAACCTTGCCGATAATCAGACCGTGCAACCTCTCAAAAATGGTTCGTCTGAGAATGGCCTTCTCATCCTCGTGATCCCTGGTAAGCCTGTTTATAGCCTCTCGCTCGATCTGGATCGTTCGCTCGTCTTTCTCTATTCCATGTCGATTGAAGACCCTGACTTCCACGACAGTCCCAAAGTCGCCTGGAGGCAGTTTCAGGGAGGTATCCCGAACATCTGATGCCTTTTCACCAAAAATGGCCCGCAAAAGCTTTTCCTCCGGTGTGATCGGGGTTTCACCCTTGGGGGTAATTTTGCCGACAAGAATGTCACCACCCTTGACCTCAGCACCGACATAGATAATTCCTGCCTCATCGAGATTACGTAGGGATTCCTCACCCACATTGGGAATATCCCTAGTGATTTCCTCTGGACCCAATTTGGTATCCCGTGCCAAAACAGAAAATTCCTCGATGTGAACCGAAGTGAACACATCATCCTTTACGATCCGTTCGGACACAAGGATGGAATCCTCAAAGTTATAGCCATTCCAGGGCATGAAGGCAACCAGTACGTTTCGGCCCAAGGCCAATTCGCCTAAATCGGTTGAGGGGCCATCGGCAATGACATCTCCCTTCAGGACATAGTCCCCTACGTTGACCAGAGGTTTCTGGTTGATGCAGGTATTTTGGTTGGAACGCTGGAATTTCCTTAAGCGGTAGGTATCAACTCCCGGATCGGTCGGATCATCGGCCACGGCATTGATAACAATCCTAGTTGCATCAACCTGGTCGACAACTCCTTCCCGCTTGGCAACAATGGCAGCACCTGAATCAACAGCCACTTTTTCTTCGATACCGGTGCCAACAAAGGGTGCCTCGGCATTTAACAGGGGAACAGCCTGGCGTTGCATGTTCGAACCCATAAGGGCACGGTTGGCATCATCATTTTCAAGGAAGGGGATCAATGAGGCCGCAACCGATACAAGTTGCATGGGAGATACGTCAATCATGTTGACAGTCTCCTTGAGACTCATCTTGAATTCGCCATCAATCCTAGTGGAAACCAGATCATTTATGAAACGATTTTCATCATCCAACCTTGCATTGGCCTGTGCAATGATCTTTTGGGATTCATCCGTAGCGGAAACATACTCATAATCATCAGTAACCTGGCCATCCTCCACGACCCGATAGGGTGTTTCAAGGAAGCCGTACTTGTTGACCTTGGAATATGAAGCCAAGGAGTTGATCAGTCCGATATTCTGACCTTCAGGTGTTTCCACCGGACAAATTCGTCCATAATGTGTGGGATGCACATCTCGTACCTCAAAGCCGGCACGTTCCCTAGTCAGACCGCCGGGACCCAAGGCTGAAAGACGCCTTTTGTGAGTGATTTCCGAAAGGGGATTGGTCTGGTCCATGAATTGGGACAATTGCGATGACCCAAAAAACTCCCTAATGGCTCCTGAAAGCGGTCGAGGATTGACAAGGTCCTGTGGTATCTTCTTGTCAATTTCAACCGAACCCATCCGTTCGCGAATGGCTCTTTCCATTCGTATCAGGCCAATGCGGCACTGATTCTCCATGAGTTCACCTACGGACCTTACTCGCCTGTTGCCCAAGTGGTCAATATCATCTATTTCACCCTTGCCATCTCGCAAATCAACCAATCTTTTCAAACAGGCAATGATGTCACTCTTTTGAAGAGTTCGAACATTTTCGTTTTCGTCAAGATTCAGCCGCATGTTCAGCTTGGCTCGACCGACCGCTGACAAATCATATCGTTCGGAATCACTGAAAAGCTGATCAAAGAGCGCTTCGGCATTTTCCGGTGTTGGCGGTTCGCCGGGACGGAGTGAACGATAGATTTCCAGAAGCCCTGTCTTGCGGTCATAACATTTGTCCAGGAACATGGTATTCCGGATGTAGGGACCTACGGATAGGTGGTCTATTTCCAGCAGGGACAATTCTTCGAAACCCTCATCAAGAAGGACCCGAAGCAATCCTCCCGAGGGATTACCATTCTCATCGAATTGACAGGACAATTCATCACCGGCTTCAGCCAACACGATACCAGTTTCCTCGTCGATCATGTCCTTGCCGATATATCGATCCGTGATGCGGTCGCTGGCAACCGCAACTTCAAGCTTTCTATCCTGTTCTTCAAATCCCTTGACCATTTTTCTGGTAATGCGGGATCCGATAGGTACAACAACCTCACCGTTTTCACTGTCAAGAATATTGTCCTCGACATTGACCCCGATCTTTTCCTGATAAGCAAAATCGGTTACCCATTTCAATTCTTCGGGAATGAAGTTCACCACCGTTTCACCCTGATTGGTACCAAGTTTGATCGGGACACTGTAACCCCCAATCAGGGTTCCGTCCTCGCTACTGGCAGGAATATCCGGAGTTTGGTCTGTTTCTTCGCTCTTCAGCCTATCGGCTTTCCGCTTGATCGTTTCCTCAAGTTCAACGAGTCCATACAGGAGTTCATCGGCATTGAGCTCGAACTTGTTGTTGTCCAGATGAATGCCCAACTCCTTAGAGACAACCAGATTGACTTCATTGCCAGAACGATTGGAAACCATACCCGAATCGGCATTATAGATATTGAAGGTCGGAACTCTAAAGCGCCAGACTTTCTTGAGCATGGTTACCAGTAGTTTACGACCTCCGTCAGAAAATTCGCTGGCCAGATTGTCGGTACCCACCAACTCGGGACCAGATGCTTTCTTTTTGATGGAATTTCTTTCACTCTTGGAGGCTAGGGAATCATTGTAAACATACAGGTTGATTTCTTCAGTGGAGGGGTCTTCCTTTTTCTTCGGGGCAAAATAGACCAGCATCTGAT
>WTGT01000239.1 GCA_011523445.1 Paracoccaceae bacterium | reverse complement strand
ATATTAAAACAGCCCGCCAAATTCTTGAAAGGGAAACCTTTAAGACAGGATTATAAGGCTGGAACTGATGTTTCCATAGCTGGTTTGAAATCTGCTATAATAGAAGCCTTATTTGAAGCGGATTTTGATACCTTTAAAGGTTGTATCGCCATATTATTAGACAAATGTGATTATAAGGAAATTACAAAGAAAACAGGTCTTTCAAAAAGCACTCTCTATAGAATGTGTGCCCCAGACTCCAATCCCACACTGGAAAATATCAGTAAGGTATTAAACTTTATCAACTGTTTTGATGAAGAAACAGCAACTTAAAATAATTATACCCTACTAATAAGACTGATCTATTAAATAGTACCTACCTAGAAAATACCCGATTTTTGACAAATCACCAAAATCCAGGCATCAAAATCACCTCTGATTTATCGAAAATGGATGATGGGAATGATTTCTGGCAGAGGTTGTTACGCAAACTTAATAACTAAAAATGCATTGGTCCTGATGTTTTGTTATAGTTGTTATTGGATATCGGAGTATAATGCGTGTCAATATACCATAACCATCATTTCAAAAGAGCTGAAATACCAAGAATTCACCGTACAACCCTACAATAATGAGGGTATAGATATTCCTCCAGGTTCGCCTTGGGACCAATCCAGTCAATAACCAGAAATTTTCCTGAACCTTGTATGGGAGTCAACACCCCGTGCCAAGTTCCCCTGTGGAAATTTATACCTTGGTATTTACCAGTTATAAAGGCTTTAGGGGTTCCCGGTACCCCATCCTGATCCGGTGCTACGATGACCAAGAATGGTTCGTTGTCCATGGGCAAAAAGAATTGACAACTATGGGGATGCCTTTCTACGAGATTGAATTCGTAGGGAATCGTTCTTATGGAAGATTCAAATATGCTGATGCCCATTCTTCCATCAGGATCATGGTCCAAATTTGCCAAATCATTGAAACGAAGACACTGTCCCTGGTTGATGGTTTGGGGTTCAACCGTATTCAATTGAATAATTTCACCAAAGGGTTGGAATTTTTCATCATTAATCAAATTGGCTTTGATTTCTATAACTTCACTGACCATCATAATCCATTCAGTTATAAATTCAGAATTGTCTCAATGTATCCCGTCTCAACAATTACCTTCTGATTTCCCAAGGATCAGAGTCGTGGATGACGGTTGACATCCTTATAAAGGAGATAACGGAATTGGTTGGGGCCACCAGCATAGCATGCCTGGGGGCAAAATGCCCTGAGGGCCAGATAATCTCCTGCTTCGACTTCCACCCAGTCATTGTTGAGATTATACACCCCTTTCCCCTGCAGGATATAAATTCCATGCTCCATAGGATGGGTTTCCAAAAAGGGAATTGAACCACCGGGCTCGAAGGAAACAATGTTGACATGCATATCGTGGGAAATATCATCTGGGTCAACAAAGCGTTGGGTAAACCAGGTCCCATTCGAATTGGCCATGGGTTCAGGTACAACTTCCCGGTCGTGGGAAATGAAAAAATCCGGTGGTGAAACACCATCAATGAAATTGTATCTTTTCCTTATCCAGTGAAAATTGCCAACCTCGTTACCCATATTTCTGAGAGACCATTCTCCATCAGGTGGCAAATAAACATAATTACCTGATTCCAAGTCAAAGAGTTCATCGCCATTTAGGCGAAGAGCAAATTCCCCTTCGGTAATAAATAGGATTGCTTCACATTCTGAATCTGGTTCGGCATTCGGACTGCCCCCTCCTGGTTCAACTTCCATCAGGTAATGGGTAAAGGTTTGAATAAAGCCGGATTGGGGTTGGGCCAATATCCATAGCCTGGTATCTTCCCAATATGGAAGATTGCTCGTAACAATATCTGTCAATGATCTTGCCGGAATTACCAAATAGGCATTGGTTGACATGGCCCGGTCGGTGGTCAATTCCATCTGGGGCGGAAGACCGCCAATTGGATTGAAATAGTCCCCCTTCATTCTAATCTCCCCGATCAAATATCTCTTTTATCCTGTACCAAGCTATTCTTTCAACCTGATGACAGGCTTCCCTGAATTCCACCTCCCGGGAACGGTTTATCCGTTTTTCGATTTCCAGAAAAATGGTTCTTTTGTCATAATCCTTGACTGCAATAATATATGGAAATCCAAATTTTTTCAGATACTGACCATTCAAGTCATTAAGTTTCTGTCCTTCTTCGTCTTTCAGTTGATCCAGTCCTCTGGAATGTTGTTCGCTTTTTGAAGATGAACCAAGTTTCCCGCTTTTTGCTGCCTTGCCAGCCAATTCGGGGTGTTTGTTCAGGATAATCAGTTTTTCTTCCTCCGAACTAGCCCTCAGCACCTGACAAAAAGCACTGTGAATTCCCTCTGGACAATCATGCGCCGGACCTAATTCCAAGTTATAGGCCTTTTCGGCTACCCATGGGGAATACTCGATTATTCCTCCGAAGATTTTGATGAAATCCTTTTTGGGCAGAGAAGTAGGCTTGAGCGACAATTGTGGTGGATAGTGTCGGGTCCAGTGTCTGGCTATCTCAAGCCTTGTAGGTGTCCAGACCTTGTCCTTGCCATCGATGTATTCCATAAACCGAAGCAATCCTGACATTCTTCCGGGTCTACCTATCAATCGACAATGCAACCCAATGGACATCATTTTTGGAAATCCGTCCATTCCTTCCCTGTATAGAACATCAAAACTGTCCTTGAGATAGGTGAAAAAATCCATTCCCGTGTTGAAGCCCTGATAGGTAGCAAACCTCATGTCATTGGCATCAAGGGTGTATGGTACAATTAACTGATTTTTTCCATCGATTGTTATCCAATAAGGCAAATCATCCGCATAGCTGTCCGATACATATTCAAATCCTCCCTCTTCCGTAGCCAATCGGATGGTGTTCATAGAGCATCTTCCGGTATACCATCCTAGAGGTCGATTGCCGATAACACGCTCATGTAGGGCAATGGCCTCTTCCATATGCTCCCGTTCCTCTTCAATCGGAAAATCCTTGTACTCAATCCACTTCAAGCCATGACTGGCGATCTCCCAATCGGCCTCTTTCATGGAAGCCACCTGTTCAGGAGATCGTGCCAGAGCCGTAGCCACTCCATAAACAGTTACAGGTATATTGGCCTTGGTGAAGGCACTATGCAAACGCCAATAACCAGATCGTGCACCATATTCATAAATGGACTCCATATTCCAATGCCTTTGGCCTGGCCAGGGAGATATTCCCACAATTTCAGAAAGGAATGCTTCTGAAGCTTCGTCACCATGAAGGAGGCAATTTTCTCCACCCTCCTCATAATTGATGACAAATTGAACAGCAACCCTTGCCTCATTGGGCCAGGTGATACGGATACCTTCCTTGCCATACCCCATCATGTCTCGTTCATAACGCATGGTCACCTAAAATTTTCCAACCAACAGAAACCTCCAATCCACAAATTTACCAATTTCGTCTTTTTTACCGTTTTGTTTTTTCAGGAATTTAAAAAAAAGTGAATTTTCCTCAAAAATGCAAATCAGCCAAATTCAACATTTTCGATTTTACAGGGATTTTGCTTTTTTACCGATTTCAAAAATTAGACGATTCTTGTTTCTTAATTCATTTTTTTGAATATTCCGATTGTCAAAGTGTCCCCATTCGAACCAATTGCAGATTATGAGAATTGGTTCATGAATTACTTTTTCACTCTGTTAGTGTATTTTACCCGTATTGAGGTAATTGTGAATAAGAGTGGCTTTGTTTCATTTTCGTCCATGACAAATTCACTTTTTCTATGAATTCCGAATAGAATCTACGGCAATTTCTGAAACTAGGTGTTAAACTCGAATTGTTTAACCAAGGAAAATTTACAAAGGAAATAATAATGAATCAGGTTGAATCCGTACATGGCCCAGAATCAAATATTCCTCATGTTGATGCCAGCAGATTAATTCTTGACCCCAAGAATATTTTTAATCCAGCAGATTTTGACAAGTATTTGGTTCCCGATAATTATCAATCAGAAGAAATCCAGGAAATCAGAAGGAATCTGATCAAGGATTTGGTTGAGAAAACCACTGAAGGCAAGAAAAAAGTCAGAGAGGCAAACCTTTTTGAACACTATTTGAGCCCCTATTCCGCACTAAAAACAGTTCGTTCATATTCATACATTACCGATTGTGTTGTCCAGATTGCCCTAGAATTCTCAACCAAGGTTCTTTTTGGAAAAAACAGTCCTGAAAGCAAATTCTCTGTCTTTGGTGTTGGTGGTTATGGGCGAGGAGAAATGGCTCCCCAATCTGATGTCGATTTATTGATGTTGCTTGATGAAAAAAGCGGTGAATGGGAAAACAAGGTTATTGAGGGTGCACTTTACATTTTCTGGGATTTGAATTTAAAGGTTGGACATTCCGTCAGAACATTGAAGGAATGTCTCCACTTTGCCAAGGGAGACCTGACCATTAGAACTGCCCTTTTGGAATGTCGGCTGGTTTGGGGACCCAGTTCCACGGAACAGTTACTCTATGACAGATTGTGGAATGACTTGTTCAAGGGATCAGGGCCAGCATTCGTTGAAGCGAAATTGGAAGAAAGAGAATCCCGGTATAAACGACAAGGTGGTAACAGGTATCTTTTGGAACCCAATGTCAAGGAAGCCAAAGGAGGATTGAGGGATTTACAAACCCTTTTCTGGATAGTCAAATACCTCTACAGGATCCAGGACACCTCGGAATTGGTTGGTCTTGATGTTTTATCCCTTGAGGAGTATGAAAAGTTCATCAGTGCCGAATCATTTCTGTGGGCTGTACGATGTCAACTTCATGATTTGGCCAAGAGACCACAGGATGTACTACATTTTGATGTCCAATTTGAAGTGGCCAAGAATCTTGGCTATGAAGACAAAGAGGGACGTCAGGCAGTTGAATACTTCATGCAGGATTACTTTGGGCATGCGACCGATGTGGGAGATCTTACCAGAATTTTATTGACCAAGCTGGAAGCCCAGCATGTCAAACGGGAACCGATTCTTCGTGGTTGGTTGAAGAGAGCTCGTGCCAACCTGCAATCTCATCTCCCTCCAGAATACAAGGAAATTAACGGCCGATTGTCAATTGCCGATCCGGACACTTTTCTAAACGACAAACTGAATTTGCTAAGACTATTTGAAGTTGGCCTCGATACCGGATTGTTATTGCATCCTGATTCCATGCGTTTGATTTCGTCGAACCTCCACCTTCTAGATCAAGAATTCATTGTCAATACCGAGGCAAATAAAATATTCATGGGTTTGTTGCTGAATTATGGGAATCCTGAGCGTGTGCTCCGAAGAATGAATGAATTGGATGTTCTTGGAAGGTTTATACCAGAATTCAGTAGAATTACCGCCTTGATGCAATTCAACTCCTATCACCATTACACAGTAGATGAACATACAATCCAGTGTCTGGCATTCCTGGCCAAACTGGAAAAGGGCGAATTGAAGGAGGACCTTCCAATTGCCACCTCGATCCTGGAAAAGGGTGTTAACAGGAAAGTTCTTTATGTAGCACTATTGTTG
>WTGT01000130.1 GCA_011523445.1 Paracoccaceae bacterium | reverse complement strand
GAGTGGATCCAGCCTTTACCCAAGTTGGTCTGGATTTGGCAATAAGGATGATTATTGATCTTTGTGGAGGTGTTCCATCCGACATCATATACGATGGCGAGGAACCAGCTGTTGCGAGAAGTCTCAGAATTCACAAGGATCGTACCGAAAAGCTGATTGGCATGGGAATTAAAGTCGCTGATCAGGTTGAATTTTTAGAAAAACTCGGGTTCAAGCCTATGCTGGATGGTGATTTCATAAAGGCCGAGGTACCAAGCTGGAGACCGGATATCGGTGGTGAAATTGATCTTGTCGAGGAAATTGGAAGATTGGCTTCCCTCACTAGGCTCAAGGGTTCACCTCTCCCCTCACCTACAATTAAAATTACCAGTTCCACCCTGACCCAATTGCAGAAACGTGAGCAGATTGCCCGCAGAACCATGGCTAATTTGGGCTATAATGAATGTGTAACCTATTCCTTCGTTGATCGCGATACAGCTGAATATTTTCAAGGGAGTACCCCACTTGTAAACCTCGAAAATCCGATATCATCGGAAATGGATGTCATGCGGCCAGATCTGCTGCCTGGCCTTTTGAAAGCTGTGATCAAGAACCAGGCCCGGGGAAACAATGATTTGGCCCTGTTTGAAATCGGACCGGTATTTCATGGTCCAGACCCAGAGCAGCAAAATATTCAAGTGTGTGGCGTTTTGGTAGGGTCGGTAGATTCCCTTTCTCCCCATGCCCAGAACAGGGATGTGGATTTGTTTGATGCCAAGGCGGATTTGGAACTGCTGCTCAATGCGATTGGAAAGGGAACACGGTTTCGATTGGAAAGGCATCAGCTAGCCGGGCATCATCCAGCCAGAACAGGGGGTGTCTTTCTGAAGCCCGGTGATCCTCTGGGATGGTATGGTGAACTCCATCCAAAGGTCAAGAGAAAACTCAAAATCAGTGGCAAGGTGGTATGCTTTTCGCTTCTCCTTGAGAAAATACCTTTCCCTAGGAAATCCAAAATAACCAGAGACCCGATTAGGATCAATGATCTCCAACCCATCGAGAGGGACTTTTCATTTATTGTGGTTGATCAGGTTGAAGCTTCAGCCATTACTAAGGCGATCAATGGTTCTTCCTATCGCGACCAAATCCATTCCGTTCATATCTTTGATGAATTCAGTGGCCCGCAAGCTGAAAAGCAGTTTTCCAGTGGCCATAAATCACTTGCCTTCAGGATTAAATTCTATCCCGAAGAATCTAGGGATCAGGAAAATTTCATCAACCAGTTGACCAATGATATTGAACAGCGAGTTACCAAGGCTACCAACGGGGTTTTGCGACAACTCTAACCACTGAATTCCAATTTCGGTCAGGTTTTAATCAGGTCTGTCGTGTTGATAAAATAGGCATCAGGCCCGACTTCCGGAAACAAATCAGCCTCAGTTCCAGTCATGAAGATCTGGGATTGCAGGTTTGTAATTTCGGCAATGAGGACAGCCCGATGCTTGGGATCAAGGTGTGCCACCACTTCATCAAACAGCAATATGGGTGGTTTGCCAAAGGATTCGGCAATGGCCCGGGCATTCCCGATTACAATTGAAAGAAGAACCAGTTTCTGTTCACCTGTAGAGCAGGATTGGGCCGGTCGACCGGAAAGTGAGTGAACAACCTTCAAATCAGCCTTGTGAGGCCCCTCCAACGTCTTGCCGATGGCCAAATCTCTGTTTCTGTTCCGGGCCCACCATTCCCGCATAACATCTTCATTGATCAGGTCCAGAAACTCATTTTTAGGCTCAGTGTGAAACAGGGTTAGATTGGCAGCTGGAAAAAGGGTCGAATTGAAGGATTGAAAATGGTTGAGATGTTCCAGGGTCGTCAGACGATGTTTGGTAATTTGTACTGTCAAACTAGCCATTTGGGCTTCTACGGCATTGAACCATGATTGCTCATTGTTTCGCTCCCTCAGTAAAAGATTTCTTTCCCGCAAGGCTCTGGTATATTTGTTGATCAAAGTCGGGTGCTCGGGATAAAATCCCATGACCAGGCGATCCAGAAACTTCCTGCGACCTTCCGGCCCCTCGATCCACAAGCGATCCATCAAGGGAGTAATCCAGATGACCTTCAGGATTTTGTTTAATTCAATCTGGCGTGATGGTTTGTCATTGATCAGGACTTTTCTTGTCTTTTCCTCCCCAAGATGGGTTTCCAGCCATAATATTTCAGCAGGATTGACTTCAAATGATGCTTTTACCCGCCATGGGACTGACAAACCATATGGTTTCAGGTCTTCAGATTGGGCACTCCTCAACCCCTTGCCGGGCGAGAATAGTGACAGGGCCTCAAGAATGGTCGTCTTGCCGGAACCATTTTTGCCAACAAGAACTACAACTTGTCTCAGGTCTTCAAGATCCAGGCTATCAAAGCAGCGAAAATTTCGTAAACCTAAATTGGAGATATTGAAGGGAGTCAAATCTTGTTATGTAAATTGCAAAAGGTTTAAGCAAGCAAACCTATGTAAAAGATCAGGACTATGTGTCAGACGGTTTGAGGCATAATTACAAACAAGGCATTGCTATCACCTTCCTTGCGTAATTTGATTGCCGTGCTTCCGTCATTTATGGTGAATACAGCCATTCCACTGCCCAACACCTCCAAGGCACCACTGAGATGGCTGGATACAAACTTCAGGACAAGGGTATCACCAGGATACGATACAGGCATCTCCGTTTCGGCTATACCTCTTCCCATGGATGTAACCTTGAGTTTGAGCTTGTCAGGGGTCAGGGTCAGGACGACAGCCTCATTTGGATCCGACGATACGGTAAGGACTTTCCTTAAAGACTGCAACAACTCTTCGATATTCAAGGACATAACAAGATTGGTATCCTGCGGGATCAACCTGTGGTAAGAGGGAAAATCTCCACTGATGAGAAGCGACGTCAATTGCTTGCCATCACTGACAAACCGTATTTTCTGCTCAGTGTAATGGATGGTTACCAATCCCTTATGTTCAAAATACCTGGTAATTGTATTGACCGTTTTTTCAGGAATGATCACCCCCTTGAAATCACCGATATTTTCCGGTTTGGGAGCGGAATAAAGTGCCATCTTGAAACCATCTGTTGCCACGGCATCAAAACATTCCTCTTCCTTTTTCTTGGCGACATTCAGAAAAACACCTTTCAGATATTTTCTTTGATCTGCCCTGGAAATCGCAAATTTTGTCGTATCAAGGAGTTTGATAAGATCATTGGCGTCCATACTGAAGGAACCGTCAAATTCCTCGTTGGTCAATTCAGGGAAGTCCTCGGCGGGTAATGTTTGCAACTCGTAATAGGAAGAACCGGAAGTAACAGTCAGTTTCAGGGTTACGGCATCAAATTCCAAACTACATGTTTCGGATTTATCAAGTGCCTTGGCAATTTGTGAAAGTGTTTTGGCGGAAACGGTTATCGATCCCTCTTGCTCAGCATATATGGGGGCTGTAACCTGAAGTTCACAAGTTCTGTCAGTTGTTGTAAATTTAGCCGTTGAGGTCCCCACCTCAATCCGTACAAATGAATCAATAGGGGATACTGCGTTTTGGATAGTTATCGATTGAACCTGGGTTGCCACCTGGTCCAATACATCTACCCCCATACTAAATTTCATCTTTTTGCTCTCCAGTTATTAAATCACTATTTTCAATAAATAATGATTTTTAACCCTGCAACAATTCCCTACGCAATTTTACAAGGGAATATTCCAATTCCTTATCCCTGCTTTTTAGCGATTCTATCTTGTTAATAGAATGAATTATTGTTGTTCGATCCCTGTCAAAACAACTTCCAATATCCGGCAATGACTTGGAAGTCAATTCACTTGACAGGTAAATGCCGATTTGCCTGGCTCGTACCACGTTGCTAACCCGTTTCGGACCGGTAAGGTCAGACAGGTTCAGCCCGTGATAATCGGCAACGGCTTTCATGATCTCTTCAACCGTTGGTGGCTTGGTGAACTTGACCAGATCCGTAATCGCTTCCTCTGCCAGATCAAGTGTAATCGTCTTGCAATTGAGATAACCGGCTGTAACGATGAGCCTTTGTAGGGCACCTTCCATTTTTCGAATGTCACCCGAGATGTTATCGGCAACAAACTCAAGTACACCTTCTCCAAAGCGAAGATCAAAATTGTTGCTTCGTCGGTCCTTCAACTTCTGCTTCAGGATCCTCAGGCGAAGGTCATAATCCGGTGGTTCAAGTTTTTCTACAAATCCATGTTGCAATCGGGATTTTATTCTGGGGCCGAATTCGTCCATTTCATCGATGGTATTCAATCCGGTGGCAACAACAAGTTTGCCCTCACTGAGGAATGTATCAAGGGTTAGATCCAGTTCCTGGGTTGTCCCCTTTTTGCCATGAATCAACTGAATGTCATCAATGAATATGGCATCCACCGATCGAATGCGTTCCCTGAATTCCAACAGTTTGCCATGCTTGGTGGCAGCCACGAAGTAATCAGAAAATTGCTGTCCGGTAAGCAAGCTATGCTTGAGTTTCGTGTTTTTTGACAATTTCATCCAGAAGATGGCATGCAGCAAATGTGTTTTGCCCAAACCCACATTGCCGTGCAAATAAAGGGAATTGGAATTTTCCTCATGCTCATTGGCAATTTGCCACGAGGCAATATGAGCCTTGCCATTGGCATCTCCAACGACAAATCTTTCAAAGGTATACCGTTTGTCGGGTTTCATCCCTGACTTTTTTGTACTGCCCTGGGCAGTTTTTGTGTTGATCTCCATGGATTTGCGGCTGGAACTGTCCGATGGCCTAACCTGATATTTTACCGAGGTTACAACTCGCCCGACATTCTTGAAACTCTCGATTATTTCCTTGCCGAAGTTTTCGGTTATATATTCACCTGTAAACCGACTGGGAACCGAAATGATGACCCTGCCTCCATCAATGGATATGAGATTGATATCCTCAATCCAGTTATTGAATACGTTCAATCCCAAGGAATACTTGAGCTTGGCTCTGACCTGTTCCCAATCTTTTTGCACCTACGAAAATCCTTTCCGGATTTTCAACCCTAGGACTGTTTCCATGGTAAACCCTTAACTTTCCATCCATTGACTGTACCCCGATGCCCTTCATAATTGAGATCTCCCTCAAAACCTTCGGAAACATTTATACAGTTCACGTTTTTTCCCCTTTGGACAAATTCATTTTCAATAAAACCTGCCGCACTTCTGGATCGGGTTCCAGATCGACAAATAAAATACAATGTAGAAGGAATTTCACCTTGGAATCGATCTTCCACCTGGTGAAAAAAATCCTGGTTAATTTGCATGGAAGGGAATGTCAACCATTCAACCATTATTTGCTTCCGCCCCAATTCAATCAGGTCTGGGACCCCGACAAAAGCCCATTCTGACTGGGTTCTGACATCTATTAAGGCGGAATCCGGATTGTTTGTCAGCCCCTCCCAAACTGTCTTTGGATCCTGATCAACTACATCCCTTTTTGGCAATTCAACCATAAATTTTCTTATCCTTTTTTATGGTTTGAATTCTAATGTTTTCAATCCTACAAAGTAAATC
>WTGT01000267.1 GCA_011523445.1 Paracoccaceae bacterium | reverse complement strand
GTCCTACAAGTATCTAATGGTCAAGCCATCAAGGCCGGTGACGACCTGTTCATACCACCGCCGATGAAACAGGCTCAAAGGAGAATTTCGCAGAGCTTCACCTCACACTGGCGTGATCTGGATACCCTCAAGCCCGGCATTCTCATTGTTGATGAGGTAACCGGTGTGCCCCTTTATCTGGAAAACGGCAATCCTGCCTTTTACGAAATGTCCATGGAGTCGATAATCAGGGTTAATGATGGTCAAAAGGTCGCCATTGGTGATGAATTGGTTCGTTTCCCGAAGAGAACCGCTCAAACCAAGGATATTACCGGAGGTTTGCCACGGGTTGCCGACCTGTTTGAAGCCAGAAATCCCAAGGATCTCGCCGTTATGGCCGAGGTCAGCGGTACCATCAGGTTTGAACGGGAGTACAAGAATTCCCGTGTCATCTGCATTGATCCCGATGATGAAAACATTGCCGTCGCACCCAAGTACAAGGTGCCCAAGGGTCTCCATCTCGAAGTTCAGGAAGGTGACAAAATCATGCGGGGTGACCTGATTGTCGATGGCACTCCTTCACCCCAGGATGTTCTTCAATCGAGAGGGCTCGGTGATCTGGCTCGCTACATGATCGAGGGTGTACAGGAAGTTTACCAGTTGCAGGGTGTAAAAATCAATGACAAGCACATTGAGGTCATTTTACGCCAGATGTTGAAGAAGGTTCGTGTTACCGATCCCGGCGACACGGTTCTGATGTCTGACGAAATCATTGACAAGGCTGAATTGAGAAGAGTCAATGAGGCTGCCCAAGCCAGGGATGAAAAGATAGCCCATTCGGTTCCTGTCATTCTTGGCATCACCAAGGCAGCTCTCGGGACCAACTCCTTCATCTCGGCTGCTTCCTTCCAGGAAACGACCAAGGTCCTGACCGATGCCGCCGTTCGGGGTCGGGTTGACAAGCTGTCTGGGCTCAAGGAAAATGTGATTGTTGGCAGGCTTATTCCGGCCGGAACCGGCAACGCCGCCTCGGAAATCAGGCAAATTGCCTTCAAGGAAGACGAGAGAATTCTGCAGTTGGAGAAGGAATCAGATATCTTCAGCGATTTTCCTGCCTTGATCGAAGAGGATTCCGAACCGCTGGAAAACTAATCCCTTGATATTTTGTTTTGACTTTGGTTTGTGTGGAATGGGCATGTTTATTGATCAACTGCCTGTGCAAGCAGGAATCTGATGTAAAGGGGTGGCTAGCTACCTCTTTCGTTTTTTAGAGGAAAGCAAACTGATACCAACCATGAAAATATGAACATCTTGATATCAAAATCTCTTGGTTAACCCTAATAACAATCGAATTTTCTTTCCCTCCTTATCCAATGTTATTGGAAAGTAATCGTTCAGAAAATTAAAAACGAAAATATCTAAAAGTTACAAAAACAGCCCTAATATACCCGAAATCAACCTTTTTTTAACTTTACATATTTTTTTAGCCTTAAAGAGTTGACATTGTGGCAGGTAATCATTACTTGGCACAAACTTTCAAAAGACCATTGCCTTTGGAAGTAAAATAGCCATTGAGATTTGGGGTGCATGAACGCCGAACCGGTGTTCCTCTGAAAATACAGACCGCTGAGGAAAACGAAGCGGTTTCTTTGTGTTTTATATTTTGAGGCCATGGTCAAACAAGGGAAGATGAAATTTTAGGAATGATATGCCAACGATACAACAATTGATTCGCAAGCCAAGGAAGCCAAAGGTACGACGACAAAAGTCCATGCACCTTTTGGGCTGTCCCCAGCGTCGTGGGGTTTGTACCCGAGTTTATACGACAACACCCAAGAAGCCGAACTCGGCTTTGCGTAAGGTTGCCAAAGTCAGGCTGACAAGTGGTTTTGAGGTTATCTCCTATATTCCCGGGGAAACCCATACCCTGCAGGAACACTCGGTAGTTCTGATCAGGGGAGGAAGGGTCAAGGACCTACCAGGGGTCAGATACCATATCCTGCGGGGAACGCTTGATACAACTGGTGTCACGGAACGACGGCAAAGACGTTCCAAATACGGTGCCAAGAGACCTAAGTAAGGAGCTGTATATATGTCCCGCCGCCGTCGAGCCGATGTAAGAGAAGTACTGCCTGACGCCAAATTTGGCGATCGGAGCCTTACCAAGTTCATGAACAATCTGATGAAGGATGGCAAGAAAGCCGTAGCCGAAGGTATCGTCTACAATGCCCTTGACCGAATCCAGAGCCAGACCCAGCGAGATCCGCTGGAAGTATTTCATGAGGCCATCGGCAATGTCCGACCCTCAATCGAGGTTCGCTCCAGACGGGTCGGGGGCTCTACCTACCAGATTCCCGTCGAAGTTCGACCGGAAAGAAGAAATGCCCTGGCTATTCGCTGGCTAATAGATGCAGCTCGCAAAAGACCGGAACATACGATGGAAGAAAGATTGGCTGGTGAATTGATTGATGCCATCAATTTCCGTGGACGGGCCGTGAAAAAACGGGAAGATACACACAAGATGGCCGAAGCCAACAGGGCCTTCAGCCATTATAGATGGTAAAGAATTAACAGGGTAGTTTACTCATGACACGTCAATATCCATTATCCCGCTACCGCAATTTTGGCATCATGGCTCATATTGACGCCGGGAAGACAACCACAACCGAACGGGTTCTATATTATACCGGAAAGTCTCACAAGATCGGTGAGGTGCATGATGGTGCCGCCACCATGGACTGGATGGAACAGGAGCAGGAAAGGGGAATTACCATAACCTCTGCTGCCACCACTACCTTTTGGGAACGAACCGAGGATGGAGAAACACCTCTTTCAGACAAGTATCGTTTCAATATCATAGATACTCCAGGTCATGTGGATTTTACCATTGAGGTCGAGAGATCCCTAGCTGTACTTGATGGGGCCATTTGTGTCCTTGATGCCAATGCCGGTATCGAACCGCAAACGGAAACCGTCTGGCGTCAGGCCGACCGCTACAAGGTTCCACGGTTTGTTTTTGTCAACAAGATGGACAAGATCGGGGCCGATTTCTTCAATTGCGTAAGAATGATCGAGGCCAGAACCGGTGCCACCCCTCTCCCCATTCAGATTCCCATCGGAGCCGAGGACAAGTTCAGTGGCGTTGTTGATCTGGTAACCATGAAGGAATGGACCTGGACCGGTGAGGCACTTGGAGCAACCTGGACCCTTCAGGACATCCGACCCGAACTTCAGGAATTGGCCGAGGAATGGCGAAGCACTCTCATTGAAACTGCCGTTGAAATGGATGACGATGTCATGGAGGCCTATCTGGAAGGTGACGAACCTGACGAGGAAACCCTGCGCAAACTGATCCGCAAGGGTACTCTGGAAATGGCTTTCGTGCCCGTTCTTGCTGGGTCGGCCTTCAAGAACAAGGGTGTCCAACCAATGCTGAATTCAGTCATTGATTACTTGCCCGGACCACTTGATGTGCCCTCCTATGTTGGATTCGCACCAGGTGACAAGGATGAGATTCGAAACATCGAAAGGAATGCTGATGATGCCGATCCATTTTCCGGCCTGGCATTCAAGGTGATGAATGACCCATTTGTTGGTTCCCTGACCTTTACACGCATCTATTCCGGAACCATCCAGAAGGGTGACCAGATGTTGAATTCGACCAAGGGTAAGAAGGAACGGGTCGGACGAATGATGATGATGCATTCCAACAACCGTGAAGAAATCACGGAAGCTTATGCTGGTGACATCATTGCCTTGGCTGGCTTGAAGGAAACGACTACCGGTGATACACTTTGCAGTTCAAATGAGCCGGTTGTTCTTGAAACCATGACTTTCCCTGATCCGGTTATCGAGATCGCAGTCGAACCGAGAACAAAGTCCGACCAGGAAAAGATGGCCCAGGCCCTGCAAAGACTGGCTGCCGAGGATCCTTCCTTCCGGGTTGAAACGGATTTTGAATCCGGTCAAACCATCATGAAGGGCATGGGGGAACTTCATCTTGATATTCTGATCGACAGAATGAAGAGGGAATTCAAGGTCGAGGCCAATATCGGTGCCCCGCAGGTTGCTTATCGCGAAACCGTGTCACATATGGCCGAAATCGACTATACCCATAAGAAACAGACAGGTGGTGCCGGCCAGTTCGCCCGAGTCAAAATGATCATTGAGCCGGAAGAAATCGGCAAGGGTTTCAGTTTCGAATCCAAGATCGTTGGTGGTGCCATTCCGAAAGAATACATTCCCGGTGTTGAAAAGGGCATTCAGTCAGTGATGGATTCTGGCCCCTTGGCTGGCTTCCCGGTCATTGACTTCAAGGTAACCCTTATTGATGGTGCCTTCCATGATGTTGACTCATCGGTTATGGCCTTTGAACTCTGTGCCCGTGCTGCCATGCGGGAAGGTTTGAAAAAGGCTGGTGTCAAACTTCTGGAGCCTGTCATGAAGGTGGAGGTCGTGACACCCGAGGAATATACCGGTACGGTCAATGGCGATTTGACCAAGCGACGTGGACAGGTCCAGGGACAGGAACCAAGGGGCAACTCGACGGCAATTGCCGGAACGGTACCACTGGCCAACATGTTTGGATACATCAACAATCTTCGTTCCATGACTTCGGGACGGGCAAATTTCACCATGCAGTTCTCGCACTACGAGGCTGTTCCACAAAATATCTCGGAAGAGATTCAATCTAAATATGCCTAAGGCACATTTAATAGGTTCGTAACCAGAAAGGATTATCAAATGGCTAAGGAAACATTTGTCAGGAACAAACCGCATGTCAACGTCGGTACTATTGGCCATGTTGACCATGGTAAAACAACTCTAACAGCTGCGATTACCAAGTATTTCGGTGAGTTTACACCTTATGACAAGATTGATGGTGCTCCCGAGGAAAAGGATCGTGGTATTACAATTTCAACGGCCCACGTTGAATATGAAACCGAAAACCGTCACTATGCTCACGTCGACTGTCCCGGTCACGCCGACTATGTCAAGAACATGATTACCGGTGCTGCCCAGATGGATGGAGCCATTCTGGTGGTGAGTGCTGCTGATGGACCCATGCCCCAGACCCGTGAACATATTCTGCTTGCCCGTCAGGTAGGTGTTCCGTCACTGGTGGTTTACATGAACAAGGTCGATCAGGTCGATGACGAGGAACTTCTTGAACTGGTTGAATTGGAAATTCGTGAACTTCTCAACGAATATGAATTCCCCGGTGATGATATTGCCGTGATCCAGGGTTCCGCCCTTGCCGCAATGGATGGAACCAACGAGGAAATTGGTGAAAACAGCATCCGGACGCTCATGGAAGCCGTCGATGCCAACATTCCCACGCCGGAACGTCCGATTGACCAACCCTTCCTCATGCCGATCGAGGACGTGTTCTCGATTTCCGGACGTGGTACCGTTGTTACCGGAAGGGTTGAAAGAGGTGTGGTCAAGGTAGGTGACGAGATCGAGGTCGTCGGCATCAGGGAAACTTCCAAGACCACCTGTACCGGTGTTGAAATGTTCCGCAAGCTGCTTGACCGAGGTGAGGCCGGTGACAATATCGGAGCACTTCTGAGAGGTGTTGGT
>WTGT01000211.1 GCA_011523445.1 Paracoccaceae bacterium | reverse complement strand
GTAAAAAGGAAGGCAGCTTGATCAGGAAATGCACCGCAATACAGGAATCACACCCCTGCAAGATCCTTGGACTATAGGACATCCATACAACCCTTACAACACCTTTTTTTGCAAACATCGGAAGTGAAGGAAGATTGGAGATGCAAGAGATGCTATCCGCAATTATTTTCCTGAATTTTGCATGTGCATTTGACAAGGGGGTTTTTTTCTTATGTACATTTATAAAAATGTAAAAAAGGATTAGGAGCGACCTGGAGGAGATTCTCGGGATCCACTCCTGGGAAAAGTGTTACACTTTCAAACAGTAACTATTGATACATATTTAAATGATATCTGACACTGACCTCTCATCTCCACAAGATCGTCTCAATACCGCTATTGCTGCACCGGCAAATCCTTTGTGACTAGACCAGTTCCCACCGTATCAAACGCCTTGCAATTAAGCATGGTTAGCCAGTTTTGAGACAAGACACCATACTCACTACCAATCAATATCATCTATAAGAAGGTTTTGACAAGAGCTAAAAAAGGGGGCAGAGAAAACCCCGCCCCCCTGCATTTCTAAGTCAACCAATCAGAAGGAAAAAGAGAACTTTGCTTCCAAGGTGGTCTTGTCTGAAGACGTGGTCATGAAGCTTGATCCCGAAGCATCCGACTTGATCATCAAACTCTCGTTGTCATCCTTGTCGATTCCTGCGTTGAATGTAGCTCCACCGCCCAGATCATATGAGAAGTCCAACTCAATCCTGCTGCTTGTAGCCGATCCTGAACCCATACCATCAGAAGATACGTCCTGTTTCTTGCGGGAATATCCCACGGAAACGGTGGCACCTTCGCCAGCCGGTATTGCGACCTTGGCACCCAGTCCGGTCCATTTACCCGAAGCTGCATCCAATGCATACGTGGATTCCCGGGCAGGAACGGCAGCAGTTCCACCGTCATTCAAAAGCAGGTAGCGACGAACTACATCGTCGTCCTCATCATCTGCGGTGCCTGCATTATCGGTAAGGATCAAATAAGTACCATCCACTTCTGCAGTAAATTGTGATCCTGTCAGACCCGTCTCACCAGGAATGGTAATTGCAGTGATTGCACCAATTGTGATTTCACCATCGGTTTCGGTATCAGCGGCACGTGTAACAACTATCATCTGTTTTTTGGTATCACTTGTACCGAAACCAGCATCACCCTGCTCTGTGGGAACTTCATAGGTATACGTTATGGTACCACCAGCGTCTATAAGTTCATCTGCATCATCACCGTCCATACGTTCGTTATGTATGCCCATACCGTCACCCATGGTTACCCTGGCGGGTATAGCAGCACTTCCAGCCATATAACCCTCCCCGGTTATGGTGACGGGACTCTCGGAACTTGAATAGTAGATGGTTGTCGACAAACCCGATACATCGGTTGTCACCCCAATGGCAAGCCCGTCCTCGGAATCCATGCCGACACCGACACCGATTTGACCGGCAGAAAACTTGGCACCAACCGACCAGTCGTTGGAATCATCCTGCGGATCGGCCATGGTCAACCTGTACTCGACACCCTGCATGCTTCCCGACAGGGAAATATCGGCGCCACCACGGTCAATCCTGTCGTCGGCGAAACCAATGCCGCCGGCCAGCAGGGCTCCGGGATCATTGCCACCGAACTGCAGCTTCCAGGAGCCATCACCACCGCCAACATAGACATGTGAACCCTTGACAACGGGCTCGTTCTCTTCTCCGGTATCGTCCCGAATGGACATCCCGGCTCCGAACATCAACCCACCATCGGTCGTTCCGGAGGAAGCAAAGGTTACCTTGTATGCTCTTACCAGGGTGATGCTTTCAGCATTTGGCATTTTATCGTCATCAACATTCTTGATACCGATCGCCGCAGAACCGCCCAAGGTCACAGAAGGAGCCGGAGCTTCCATCATCATCTCCTCCTTGCCCTCTTCCATGGCATGGGATACACCACCGATAAGGAATATTAATACTCCACTGGCAAAAAGGATTCTGATAGTGACAAGAATGTTATTCAGAATGGCATTTAAAATAAATGGACCCTGATGGGTGAAGTCATAGGTGCCTCCTTATTATTCCACCAAGGAATAGGAAAATAAATCAAAAAAATTTTACTAGCGTATTGTCCACTACATATGGTACCAATATTAATAATATCGATTCCCTTTATTCATAGGCATTCAAAGCAAAACGATGGAAGTCTTTTGTTTGAAACAGTACACTGGGATCCATAAATTGCAACAATAAATTTTCCCCGGCTAATTGATTTGGCCAGGTAAAAAAAACATCGCAGGATCCTGATTGCAATTATCAGGGTAAATTAACGCTTTGCCCCGAATCCACCAGAAAGATCGGAACGTTCCACGGTTCCAACGACACCTTGATGTTCTTTTCCTACAAAAGCTCCAGAAACCTCACTTAGTCCATTGCCTTGAGTAGTCGATTTAAACCCTTCAAAAGTACCTTCCTTTACAATTTCAATATTGTAAGTGAGATCTCCTCCTGCCCAATCTGTACCTGTATTAGCCACCCCAGGATGTGACGTTGTCCCCCATGTTTCAAGATTAGTAAACATCGCTGTTCCAGTTGGGTTTCTGGGAACAAAATTTATTTCGATTTCTACCTCTCCCGTTAAAGTCTCCCCATCATTGGTGAAACCCAACAGATAACCACTCCATGTTGCAGTTCCGGTTAAATCAGTGTTTTCCCCCAGGGTTGTTTCCGGCACCGGTCCATGGGCCCATGGTCTCCCCAGGTTGTTGCGAAATCCCGCACCAAATGCAATTGTTTGGTCGGTATTGATTTCAAGTTCACCCAACAAGTGAAAGGCAGTTTCGTCCCAGTCTCCTAGATCAGTCGAAGTTAAATCACCAACCTCTGTTCCAGGTTGAAGAGAGGTGATGGCCAGCAAGGATTCACCATCTAGCGAAAGATAAATCGGTAGTGCACTGGAAGACCATCGGGTTGAATCAGGAAACTCATTAGCGTCAGCATGGGCAACAATTCCGTAGGCTCGTAGCAATTCACGAGTAATGATTAATTGTAAATCGTTATCCTCCGCGATACCATCTGTGTCAATCAGTGCATAGCCACTCAGAACGATATTGCTTGCATTAATCTTTGCCTTGCCCAATCCATTTCCTTCTACATTATCCGGCCAATCATCTGTTTTGCCTTTAGTGAAATAGATATGGATTTCGTTATCAGGAACAGTTTCCCGGTTAAATGTTCCTGAAATAGATGAACCAAGTATTATTCTCTTATCATGTGGCAAGGCCGCATTGATAAGTCGCAAGGAGTTTTCAACTGCCTTTATTTGTTCATCAGTAGCCCCATAGATTCGGAGGGTTTTCTGACTACCAAAATCGGGAATGACAAAACCACCCTCTTCATCAGGGTCAAAGGATTTGATAAAGTTAATTATGTCACCAGCACTTGCGCTAGTCCCACGCCACTCTCCAGAATTGATAGTAAATGTATCATTATATTCGGCTTTAGTTCTAAGATAACCTTTTGGTGGCCTTTGACCCGAGAACGCCGGGCCTATACCAAATGATGATCTATCAGTCGTGAAACCATTTGGGACATCCAGTGGTAAGGGGAGCGGTGGTGGACCATCAGAATTATCTTTGGGGGTTGATGATGGTGTGCTATCTGAACATGCGGATAGGATAAAGATCGCTGCAACGATGATTCCAACAAAAGAAAGCCTATGGCGTATCATATTATTTTCCCTGTAAAACTTTTAGTGATCATTGCATATATACTATAAAATAGATTGTCAAGAGAATCCTTAACCCCATTCACTCGAATTCCAAGATTATTTTTGTATCCCCGAATGTGGTCATGGGATTCGTCCGCCATTCAGTAAAAACTAAAAAAGCGTGTTGTTTCTGGGACCTACTTGTCCGGCAAAAGAAAACTGTGCCCGTCCCTGATCGGCTGCCCTTTCTTCATGTTGTTGAGTTCATAGATCTCCCGCCAGCGTTCACGATCGCCGATGCGTCTGACGGCCAGGTCGGAAAAACACCTGTCACCGACAAAAAGACACCCTTTTCCCGGTTGATCATTCCAACAGAACCCGTACCATTTCCAGACGATTGTTTCTCACAGACAGTATCAGTGGAGTATAATCCCTTTTAGGTCTTGTCTGAATTTAAATATCCGCATTTGCTTCGAGTAGAAACCGTTCTACCTCATCCTGACCAGCAGCAGTAGTTCATAGCAGAGCTGCCGTATAGGCTTTGTCCATCAAGGGATAATAATTCAATCGGCCCCGGAATCGATCAACAAACGTGTTGTATCTTGCCGTTCGAAGCCGATAGCCCGTATCAGACCGTTTCCCCATGGCAGGGATCCGGTTCATTGATATCCCAACCAGCATCAACGGCTGCCTTCAATTCCTAGATTGCTGTCCCTTTACTTTGCCCTTGATATTCGGGGATGGGACCATCTCCTGCACCATCTGGCCGGTCACAGGAAATGAGAACCTCCAACGGTGACAGACAGCGACGGGATTTCTTCCGGCGGAGGGTGGATTTATCCGGATGGAGAAAAACCGGGTTGTCCGGTCCGTATTTGGGTTAGAAATCGAGCGGTTGCAACTCAGTGTTTGTTCAGAAAAGTGCCTGGAGAACAAAAAAGGTGCTCTTAAAACTCACACACAATCACCTTTGCAGGGGGATTAATGGATGATTCTGCCAAAAATAACATGGAAAAGTTCAGTTTAATCAATATTTAATTTTGAAGTTGAGTCCTTTCTCTATGGTATCAAAGGGATCATTTCCCTGATTATTTTGATTGGAATGATGCAATATAATTTGCCACAGCTTGAGCAGGCAGATCGTACAGGTTTTGGGTATTTTTGCCTAAACTGATCATTGTTTGATTTAAAATGTCTATTTGAGCATTCTGTTCTGAGGGATCAGAAGCAATTTTTTTCAACTCTACAAATAAATTTTCGGGTGTTAAATTTTTACCCAATAATTCTGGTACAGCGCGTGTTGAAGTTATCATGTTAACGAGTGTAACAGTATCGACCAACAACATGGATCCTATTATTTGTCTGGACAACCAGCTTAGATCATAACCAATTACCATTGGAGTGGAGGTTGCCGCCAATTCAAGGGATACTGTACCAGAACTGGCTAAGGCAAGGTTGGAAATCGAAAACAAGGATAATTTCATCTTTTCCCTTTGTTTGGAATCCCAACCTATACTTTCAAAATATTTAGTTCCTTCAGGCCATCCAAATTTATTTGTATCCTTCAACAAATCCGTTAATTGGAGAGTGGGAATTACCACAATTTGATAGTCTGAAAAATCAGTTTGAAACAAGCCTGCTGTTTTGGCAAACACTGGACCCATTTTGATTATTTCGGATTTTCTGGAACCGGGTAATATGATGAGGATTGGCTTATCATCATCCAGTCCAAGGTGTGAATAAACTTGGGCTATTTCCTGTTTATCCGGAGTTTTGATGCTGGCAATTGGATGTCCAACAAAGGTGGATCTTATCCCCGATTTCTCCAAAATATCGTTTTCAAAGGGAAACAGGGTCAGTATGTGGTC
>WTGT01000223.1 GCA_011523445.1 Paracoccaceae bacterium | reverse complement strand
CCTGAATACATGAATCATCCAGCTGCCGAATTGATATTTGGGGGGTCGAGCTCCATTCTCTGCCTTGCTAATCAAGGGTGGGGCCAAATGAAACTTGATTTTGAAATCTCCCGTGAATTCCCTGTTTACCTTATCAGCGGTCTTCAGGTGAAGTCGGGCAACTTCGTATTCGTCCTTGACTGCCAGCAATTTATGGTAACTCTTTGCCACAGCCTCCTTGAGTAAGGGATTCTGAAATTCATTTACGACCTTGATATATTCATTGGCCAAAGAGTTTCCCTGGAATTCGGTCAAATGTTTGCGTCTGAATTCAATGGGATTGATTTCAACGGTCTCACCGGTTTTTGAATTATTTGAACCAAGCTTGTTGAGCAGATCATTTTCGGTTGAAGCCCACCTGCCAATTTCAAATGCCTGTATATTTTCCTTGACGTTGACACCATTCAATTCGATTGACCGTAAAATCGTTTCCTTGCCAAGGGGGATGGTTCCGTTCTGCCAAGCTATTCCCAACAAAATGATATTGGAATAGATTGAATTCCCCAACAGGGCAGTAGCCAAGGTATTAGCATCGACAATCTTAACGGATGAAGGGCCCAATTTTGCTACAATTCTTTGCACAAGGCTTTCACTTGGTATGGTAAAATTGGTGTCCCTGGTAAAATCTCCGGTTATGATTTCAAATGAGTTGAGGGCAACCCTGGTCTTGTCCGATTTCATGACTCGGAGAATATCAGACACGGCAGTGACGACCAGATCTCCTCCAATGACGCAATCAGCCTCATTGTTGGCGACCCTGATTGCCGAAATATCCTCCTTTTTGTTGGCAATCCTGCAATGGATCGTAACTGCCCCTCCCTTCTGGGCCAAGCCCGCCATTTCTATAACTCCAACACCCTTGTTCTCAAGATATGAAGCCTGGGCCAGAAGAGCACCAATGGTTACTACCCCAGTACCGCCAACACCGGTAATCACAATGTTATATGTCGTGTCAATTGAAGGAATTTCTGGCTCAATCAGATCAGGTATGTCGATATGCCTAGTCTTTTCCTTTCTGGGTTCTGCTCCTTCCAGGGTTACAAAAGATGGACAAAAACCTTTCACACAACTCAAATCCATATTGCAACTTGATTGATCGACAGCCCTTTTCCTTCCAAGTTCGGTTTCCACAGGTACTAGTGACACGCAATTGGATTGCACCCCACAATCGCCACAACCCTCACAAACGTCGGTATTGATGTAAACCCTTTCACTGATTTTCGGGAAAGAGCCCCTTTTTCTTCGTCGTCTCTTTTCTGCGGCACAGGTTTGGATATATACAATAGCACTGACACCCGGAAGTTCCCTGAACTGCCTTTGGACCTCATCAAGCTTTTCCCTGGGATATAATTTTACCTGGTCAGGCAATCCCCCTTTATCAAAGTCTTCCTTTTCATCATATACGACTGCAACCTTGCCTACTCCTATAGCAACAAGTTCCCTGATAACCTTTTGGGGTGTCAAATCCCCATCATTGAGTTGACCACCCGTCATGGCAACTGCATCATTATAGAGAATCTTGTAGGTCATGTTGACTCCGGAAATTACCGCAGCCCTTATGGTTTGAATACCAGAGTGGTTATAGGTTCCATCACCCATATTCTGAAAGATATGGGGCGTAGTGGAAAACGGTGCCTCACCTATCCAGTTTGCACCTTCTCCGCCCATATGTGTAAAACCAAGGGTTTCTCGGTCCATCCATTGAACCATGTAATGGCAGCCGATTCCGGCATATGCTCTTGATCCCTCAGGGATTTTGGTAGAAGTGTTATGAGGACAACCCGAGCAAAAATAGGGACTTCTTTTCAGAATATCGGGGGCATTTTCCTCTTTGGTTGAATCCTTCAATATCTGTAAATTGGCCAAAAGCCTTTCAGTTTGCAGTTCCTTGTATCCCAGTACCTCACCGATCCCGATTGCCACCTGTATGGGACTAAGCCCATATTTTGCCGTGAACAATATTTCTCCCTTGTGGTCCCTGTGACCAAATACCTGATAGGATTTTCGCTGGTTGAACAGCAATTCCTTTATTTGTGCCTCAATGAGCTTGCGTTTTTCCTCAACAACAATGATCGTATCCAATCCTTCTGCCCATTCGAGCATCCCCTTTTGATCCAGAGGCCAGGTCAAGCCAATCTTGTAGGTCGTTATCCCAAGCCGTTCAAGTTCCTGATTATCCAATCCCAATAAACTCAGGGCATGTATCAGATCAAACCAGTTTTTTCCTGCCGCAGCAATACCGATTTTTGCTCCGGGTTTACCAGCCACCCTGTGGTTGATATTGTTTTGGTAGGCAAAGGCTTCGGCGGCATACCTTCGATAATCCAGAATTCGAGCCTCACGTTCACCAGGCGTATCCCATATCCTGATATTGAGCCCACCTTCGGGTATGTCAAAATAAGGAATTTCAAAATCAATTCTGAATGGATTTCCATCAACCACAGCCGTTGATTCAATGGTTTCCTTCATGCATTTCAAGCCGACCCAGTTGCCGGAAAACCTGGATAAGGCTATGCCATAAACACCATAATCCAGAACTTCCTGTACTCCAGCGGGGGAAAATATCGGCATATAAGCATCCAGAAGTGCCATATCCGATTGATGCAATGTCGTTGAACTTTCCCCTGTATGATCATCTCCAAGGGCCATAAGAACGCCCCCGTATTTTGATGTACCAGCCATGTTTGCATGTCTCAGTACATCACCTGAACGATCAACCCCAGGGCCCTTACCATACCAAAGGCCATACACACCATCAAACTTGCCCTCACCCCGTAGTTCAGCTTGTTGGGTTCCCCATAACGCTGTAGCCGCAATATCTTCATTCAGTCCGGGGTTGAATACTATATCCGATTGATCCAGTCTTGATTTTTCCCGACCCAATAGAAAGTCAAGGTTTCCAAGAGGCGCACCCCTGTATCCGGAAACATAACCAGCCGTGTTCAATCCGGCCTTCAAGTCCCTTTGCTTCTGGATAAGTAGAAATCTGATCAGGGCTTGTGTACCATTCAACAGTACTTCATTTTTTGAAAGGTCATACCTATCCTCCAGGGAAGAATCCTTGAATAATTGTTTGTTGAATTCTGTCATGTCCAAAGTATTATTCCGATCAAGTCGTTATAGCTAATTTCTTTATGACCAACGGAGACAAATTTGCAGGTCAACTATTAAGGCTGGGTTTAATTGACTGAATTTTGCAACCAAGGCATTATTTTCTGCAAATTCGAAAATACTTATACCGGAGGTCTAAACAAGAATACCCCAAAATTGGATAAACAAGAAATTCAAAATTTGAAAATACAATTCGAGGAAGAAATCTTGAGCAAGAGTTTAAACAGGGTTACCCATTATCTGCTTTCAAAAAAAATTGAACATGAAATCAGGAAAACTGATCAAATTGCCCGCACGGCACAAGAGGCAGCAGATAGAATTGAATGCCACCTGAATCAAATCGTCAAATCGATAATATTTTCGGCACCATCATCAGATAGTCTGGTTTTGTTTCTGACAGCTGGAGGCAATTTCGTTAATACCCATAAGACAGAAAACCTGCTAGGTTTTTCCCTACAAAAAGCTGATGCCCAAATAATACGATCCCGAACGGGTTTTGTCATAGGAGGTGTGCCACCATTTGCCCACAAGGAAGGGTTGGCGGTTTATATGGACCCTGAGTTGTTAAACCAATCGTTGCTTTGGGCAGCTGCTGGAACTCCCTTTCATGTATTCAGTATTAAATCTGATGTTTTACTTGCCACGACCAAAGCGAAAGTTCTTGGCTTCACAAAATAGAACCTCCCCTTGTTTTATTGGGTAAAGTCATCTGCGAATTCCTTCAGGTTATAGTTTCAGAGTCAAATTGAGGTAGATATCGGTAATGAACTGCTGTTTATTTTGATATTCTCTGCCTTTCACCTCGATTCTTGATCTGGCTGTACGGCCGACCTTGGCTGATCTTCCGGACTACTGTATTTGTGATTCCCCATAAAAGTTTCCTTACCTTCCTGACGGCTTCCTTCATCGGTTCAAGACGACAAAACATGGTCCAAACCAGCGTTT
This sequence comes from Paracoccaceae bacterium, assembly GCA_011523445.1. Classification (GTDB taxonomy): domain Bacteria; phylum Pseudomonadota; class Alphaproteobacteria; order Rhodobacterales; family Rhodobacteraceae; genus MPNP01. The sequence continues at coordinate 1,503 of WTGT01000223.1, read as the reverse complement.
CTATTCTTTCAATATACTACCACAGCGACATCACTGTTCACTTGGTTGTTCAAACTTAGGTCTTTTTCAGTGATGAATCTTACAACAGTCAAAAAAAATAACACTACCTTGGCGTCATGCTCCTTCGATTGATCATTCAATCATATATGATCCCTTTCAAATCATTCATGTCCAGATAACGCTCCGATAATCATATCCGGTATACTTGTACCCACATTCGGGACCGTCCAACTGTCTTCTGCCATCATGGGTGAGATGTACAGCATTTCCCGCTGCTCGTGGACAATTTTCTGTTAACCTCTCAGAGAGATTGAAGATCAAACAATCAGTTGATGGCCTTCGTGTTAAGGTCCTGGGAACATGTCATTTTGTCATTGCTCCCTAGCCCAGTCATTGAAACTGGGTGGGGAATTTTTCCCACTTGGGCTTGCTCTTCAACAACACTTTTGGAGCAACATACTATTACATAAATTGATACCCCACAATATTTTGGGGAAGAGCCAAACACAAAGGACTCCGATGACCGAAATCACCGGAGTCCCCTTAGTAATTTATATTTACCATCAAGGAATAGGTAAATATATCAGTCTAATTAATACAAAGATCCACACATTGCAACAACAAATTTATATTTTTTTTCATCCCGATTAACAAATTGAAATATAAGGAAAACAAGAACGTTACAAGATTCCTAATTGGTGCAAACAGGTTGAACTAACGTGATGCCCCAAAACCTGCTGAAAGATCAGGGTGTTTTACTATTCCGGCTGTACCCTCATGTGCCCTTCCAACAAATACCCCTGAAACCATACCGGGATCATCTCCTGACGCTGATGTTGATACAAAACCCTCAATTGTTCCCTCGCGAACAATTGCAAGGGTGTAACCGAGATCACCGTCTTTCCACATTGTACCACTCCCCTGCGCACCTGGTGCTGCCTTGATGCCCCAATATTCAAGATTGTCGAAATTCGCCTGTCCAGACAGTGCTTTCAGGTCTATTGTTATTTCTGATGTTCCCGCTACAGTATTCCCTGTACCGGAGAACCCCAAAAGATACCCACTCCAAGTAGCTTTCAGATTACCGGCCAGTGTTGGATTCAACTGTATGATGGTATGAGGTTTTTGTCCATGGGCCCAGGGTTTAGCAAGGCCATTGCGAAGCCCCGCACCAAATTCGATATCCGGATTATCATCAAGTTCAAGAAAACCTACCAGATGAAATCCTGTCGTATCCCATGATCCAAGATCACTGGTAGTCAGATCGGCTACTCGGGTTCCAGGCTGAACATTAACCAATAAAGCTTCACCGTCAATCGAGGCATATATGGGGCGTGCATTCTGCCAGTTGGCTGCAGAAGGCTTCAGAATTGAATTCGGATAGAGTTCTGGATCAACATGACCACCTATACCCATGGCATGGAGCAGTTCGTGTGTAATAACATGTTGCAAGAATGCGGATGATGAATTTACATTTTGGGTTGCGTCAGTGTCAATAAATAC
>WTGT01000225.1 GCA_011523445.1 Paracoccaceae bacterium | reverse complement strand
ACAACTTTTCGTAACAGATTATTTCGCATTTCCATGGCAGGTCTCACTTCCTTCCCTGGGCTACTTCAATCTGGTGTCGCAAGACTGCAAGTAGCTCAGTGGTTTTGGGCGTGTACAGATCATCCAGAGACCGTTCCGGTCCCAGATCGACATTTATCCTGTATTGACTTCTTGCCGGCCTATCTGATAGCACGATAACTTCATCGGAAAGAAATACCGATTCCCTCAGGTCGTGGGTTATGAGCAGGCAGGTTATCTTCTCTTCTGCCCTCAGTGAATGCATGATCTGCCATAATTCCTCCCTGGTAAAGGCATCCAGGGCTCCAAATGGTTCATCCAATATCAATACTTCGGGTCGATGAACCAGCGACCGGCACAAGGAAACCCGCTGCTTCATACCGCCGGACAATTCGGAAGGTCGGTTCTCTTCATAGCCTTCCAGGGAAACGAGCTTGAGCAACTCCCTGGCACGGTCTTCCTTTTCCTTGGCAGGCATTTTCGGGGCAACAATCTCAAGTGGCAGGGTTATATTCTTGACAACACTACGCCACTCAAGCATAACCGGGTTCTGAAACGCCATACCAACTGTTGGTTTGGGTCCGACAATCTCGGTGCCACCAAGTTTGATTGATCCCTTGGTAGGCTTGATAAGCCCTGAAATCAATCTGGTGAGAGTTGACTTGCCACAACCGGAGGGCCCGACGACAGAAGTAAATGCTCCTTCGGGAACTTTCAGGCTGATATTGTCAAGTACTGGGAACGGTCCATCTGGAGTAGAAAATTCATGCGAAACTTCGTTTAGTTCAATCTCGGACATTTCGTTCCTTCAAAAAAAACATGGGCAGGTATTTTTTACCTGCCCATTGTAAATGGAGTTACTTGATCATTCTGCTTTCTGCATCACCCAGATATTCATCAGTGAAATACAAAGATGGATCGGGGTCGTTCGTGAACTCGTAATTTTCGGCCAGCTGATCAATGGATGCCTGGAAGCGGTCAGCATCAATATTGCCCATGCCATTGGCCTGGACATAATCGGTATAGACATTGGCATCAATTGCCAGATTCAGACGCCAGGTTTCCAGATCCTTGTCAAGGGCTGGATTCCTTTCGGCGATACTGTCAACACTTTTGGCCGGGTCTGCCAAAGCCGACTTCCAACCATTGATTATGGCTCGGACGAAGCCACTTACAACTTCGGGATTTTCGGCAGCATATTCGGTATTGACAATTATTGAATTACCATACAGTTGCAGACCATAATCAGCCATCAGGATGGTTGTGATGTCCTCTTCAGGTATTCCCAATCTGACCAAATTCAGATAGCTGGAGAAGGAGAAACCCGTAATCGCATGCACAACACCTTCGGCTAGGCTTGGTTCCCTCGTTGGAAATCCGACCGGCTCAACCGTGATCTTGGAAACATCCAGATTGTTGGCCGAGGCAAATGCCGGGAATTGGGCCCAAGCTCCATCAGGCGGAGGTGCACCCAGGATTCTTCCTTCGAGATCCTTGGGAACCTCAACACCCAGGGATTTTCTTCCCACAACGGCAAATGGAGGCTTGTCATAAACCATCATGATACCGATGACTGGAGCACCCTGGTTTTGGTCTAGAAACTTGATAAGGCTGTTGATATCGGCAAAACCGAATTGAGCTGCACCGGTTGCAACCTTCGGGATTGCATCAAGGGAACCCTGACCTGCCCAAATATCCACTTCCAGCCCTTCTGCAGCAAAATGACCTTCATCAATGGCCGAGAAGTAGGCTCCACTTGGACCTTCAAATTTCCAGTCAAGAGCAAAGTTCACAGCTGTTTGTGCACTTGCCATCCCGCCAGACAAAAGCAGGACAGAGAGCATAACCATTATTCGACGTATCATAAGCAACTCCATTTTTTTAGAAAAATTGATTTGTAGAATAAAAGTATAAATTAATAGGCTTGTAAATCAACAAAATTTGAAACGTTTTGATCCGGTCGGACTTAACTACCGATTTGCATTGCTGTTTGAGTTTGGTTCAACTGCCCCTGTAGGTCGAATAACCAAAGGGGGAAAGAAGAAGAGGGACATGGTAATGCGAGGTTTCCATCAGTTTGAAGCGGATGGGAATTTCGTCATAAAACCCGGCAATGCCCTGATCCTTGAAATACTCACCGGCATGAAAAATCAATTCGTATTCACCCAACTCGAATTCCTCTTCGGTCAGAATCGGTGAACCGGTCCTGCCATCACTGTTGGTTATCATCTCCCGAACCGGGGAGTTTCCGTTTGTAGTAATTCTAAATAGGGCAATCCTCAACCCAGCTGCTGGTTGTCCCCTGGCAGTATCCAAAACATGTGTGGTCAGAAATCCTTTCACGGCCAATCCTTTCTTTTGATTCCTATTTTCCGGCAGGTTTAACCGTAACTGGCAACAGGCATCATAGCTAGGGAAGCAATATTATATAACCCTCGGGCAGTTACGGCAGGTGTTACAATATGCGATTTGTTACCCATACCCATTAAAATGGGCCCAACCTCAATTCCGCCAGAGACACTTTTGAGGAGATTTCTGGCAGCACCTGCACCAACGGTACTGGAATAAATCAGGGTATTGGCCTTGCCCGAAAGACGGGATTTTGGCAGAATATCATTGCGCAATTCTTCATTGAGAGCCGTATCGGAATTCATCTCTCCCTCATATTCAAAATCAAGTTGCTGTCGGTCCAGCAGTGCCAGGGCATCTCGTGTCAAACGTCCCGAATGGCTGTCAAGATTGCCAAACTGGGAATCTGAGCAAATCGCTATCTTGGGTTCAATTCCAAATCGTTTTACATGGCGGGCGGCCGCAATCACCGTTTCTGAAATTTCCTCGGCATTGGGATCGGGATGGACATGAGTATCGGCAATGAAGAGCATTCCTCCATCAAATATGATAAGGGACATGGCTCCTATTGGGGACAAGCCGTCCTTGCCAAGAATTTGACCAATGTATTTGAGGTGCCACAAATACTGTCCTTCCGTCCCACAAATCATGCTTTCCGCTTCACCTCGATGAACCATCAGTGCTGATATGACTGTCGTATTGGAACGGACAATCGTTCTGGCCAAATAGGGGGAAACACCCTTCCTTCCGACTAGATCATGGTAATCACCCCAATATTCTGGAAACCTGCTATCACTCAATGGATTGACCATGTCAAAATCCCTGTCGGGTGTCAGGGAAAGGCCTGCCCGCTCGATCCTTTGGGCTATGACTTCCGGACGACCTACCAGGATTGGTTTGGTATTGTGTTCTTCCTTGAGAATTTGTACAGCATAGAGAACACGTTGGTCCTCACCCTCTGCAAAAACCACCCTTCTTCGATCAGACCTTGCGACATCAAATACCGGCCGCATGATCATGCTTGATTTGTAAACCTGGCTCTCCAGATGGGCCTTGTATTCGTCAACATCCCTGGGTCTGGTTGCAACACCGGAGATCATGGCTGAATGGGCAACTGCACTTGCCACATGGGAAAGCAACCTTGGGTCAAAGGGCTTGGGTATGAGGTACTCCCGTCCAAAGGTCAGGTTTTCCCCCGTGTAGGCCAATCCCACCTCTTCCGATGTTGTTGTTCTGGCCAGCTTGGCGATGGCTTCGGCACAGGCAAGTTTCATTTCGTAATTGATGGCGGTAGCCCCAACATCCATGGCTCCCCGGAAAATAAATGGAAAGCAAAGGACATTATTGACCTGATTGGGATAATCCGACCTTCCGGTTGTAATCAGAGCATCGGGGGCGACTTCCAGGACTTCATTGGGCCAGATTTCAGGATCTGGATTGGCCAGGGTAAACACCATCGGCTGACTGGCCATGCTCCTGATCATGTCCTTGCTTACCAGATTGGGGCCCGAAAGTCCCAGGAAAAAATCGGCATCAACCATAACCTCTTCAAGGGTGGTTTTGGTGGTATCCTGCGCAAATCTCTTTTTTTCGGGAGTCAGATCCTCACGATTTTTGGTAATGACTCCCCTGCTGTCACTAAGGATTATGTTTTCCTTTCTTGCTCCCAAAGCGATCAGCATGTCCAAACAGGCAATACCCGCAGCTCCAGCCCCCAAGGCGACAATTTTCAGAGTCTCGATATTCTTCTTTGACACGATGAGAGCATTGATTGTGGCAGCCGCAACTACAATAGCCGTTCCATGCTGGTCATCATGGAAAACCGGAATGTTCATGTTTTCAACACACAACTTTTCCACTTCAAAGCAATCCGGTGCCTTGATATCCTCCAGATTGATTGCTCCGAAGGTCGGTTCCAGTTTCATGATTGTTTCGGCCAGTTTTTTGGGATCGCTCTCATTGACCTCAATATCGAAACAGTCCAGGTTGGCAAACTTCTTGAACAGTACTGCTTTTCCTTCCATGACCGGTTTGGCAGCCAAGCCACCAATATTGCCCAATCCCAATACCGCCGACCCATTTGAAACCACGGCAACCAGATTGCCACGTGCCGTGTACTGGGCTGACTTCATGGGATCCTTCTTGATTTCAAGACAAGCCTCGGCGACACCCGGGGAATATGCGAGTGACAGGTCCCTGCCCGTGGTCATGGGTTTTGTCGGTCTTATTTCCAGCTTTCCCGGCTTGGGAAACTCATGGTATCGCAAGGCAGCCTTCTTGAGTGGAGGTGTCTCTTTTTCAATATTCATCAATCGCTCCGAAATATATTCCTTGCCGTTTTGTCGTTAGCAAAATCAAATAAATTATTCTTGCCGATTTTCACAACAAAATTTTCCATTTGACCAAAATTAGGGTCTTGTTTGATCAGAATTTGAGAAATTCTATCTGACCCTGCTGAATTTCAGAAGAAGGGAATTGGAAACAACACTCAGGCTTGAGAGGGCCATGGCGCCCGCCGCCAGGCCCGGATTAAGGAATCCTAATGCTGCCAGGGGAAGGGCAACGACATTGTAAATGAATGCCCAAAACAGGTTCTGCTTGATTTTGCGGAAGGTTAACCTGCTGACCCTGATTGCCATGGCAACCAATCCTGGATCTGATCTCATCAGAATTATGCCTGAACTGTTCATGGCAACATCCGTTCCCGATCCCATGGCAAATCCCACATGGGCGTGTGCCAGAGCTGGTGAATCATTAATGCCATCCCCGACCATTCCAACAAGATGACCCTGGTCTGTCAATTCCTTAATTTCGTGGATTTTGGCAACCGGATCAGCCTTGGCCATATAGTGTTTTATCCCAGTCAAATCCGCAACCTTGCCCACTGCCCCTTCCGAGTCACCTGAAAGTATCATAACTTCCAACCCTTCATCCTTGAGAAGTTGGATTGCTTCGGAAGATTGCGATCTGACCTCATCATGGATTGAAAACCCTCCTAACAGGTTCAACTTGTCCTGTTCTAACTTGCCCAATATCACCTGAGGTTCAGTATCATTGAATTGTTTTGTGTCTACTTCAAAACCAAATTTAGTGAACAGATTTGAGCTCCCTAACAGGTATTTACCGTTTGACAATTCCCCTTCTACTCCCAAACCGACATGATTTTGAAATTTGTCTACTGGTTCAATGGAGCATTCGAGTTTTTGGGCCTCATTAATAATGGCTTTTGCTATAGGATGTGAACTTCCTTGTTGAAGAGACGCTGCCAGGGCAATCATTTGGTTAGAAT
>WTGT01000141.1 GCA_011523445.1 Paracoccaceae bacterium | reverse complement strand
TATAAATTATAGTTAACCAAATACAATGATATCCTTGGAATTAACTGTGGAAAACACAATAGGCTCGCAAAAAATAGGAATCCTAGAGCTCATTAGTAAGCACCCAAACGGGCTTTCCAGAGGAGAAATAAAAAAACAACTACCGTTCCAGATAAATTATAAAACCCTTCAAAGACGTTTGTCTGATCTGATAGAAAAGGGTCAGGTAAACAGGACTGGAAATAGAAAATCTACCAGATATTATCCCTTAGAAGCAACAAGTATTAACAATAAAGGACAAATTGTCCTTAAAAATGAAAAGATCTTTAGCCCAAATAGCTTAAACAAACTTAAATTCTTGGATAAGCCTGTACATTCTCGTAAATTTGTGTCCTATAAAAAAGAATTTATTGAAAGCTATGACCCCAATGTATCATTCTATGTCCCAAAAGATATCCAGATGTCTCTGTCATCAGAAGGAAAATTACTTAAAAATAACCTAGAAGCTGGTACATACAGACGGATTTTGAATTACGAACGATTACTAATTGATCTTTCTTTCAACTCTAGTCGATTGGAAGGTAATACCTATTCATTACTTGATACGGAAAAATTACTGAAAGAAGGTATCTCCGCTGATGGAAAAATGTCAGAAGAAACTGTTATGGTATTGAACCACAAGGAAGCAATTTCATTTCTGGTAGAAAACGATCAAGAAATTGATTTGAATAATCGCACAATTTACTATCTTCATAACTTGCTTTCGGAAGATTTGATCAAGAACCCTGATGCAAGGGGAAAAATTCGACAAATTGAAGTTTCAATAAGACAATCAACCTACCAACCTATAGATAATCAATTTCAATTGAAGGAATTATTTGAACTTGTTCTTATTAAGGCAAGGAAAATCAAAGACCCATTTGAACAAAGTTTCTTTATTCTAATTCATTTGTCTTATTTGCAAGCTTTTGAGGATGTAAACAAGCGGACCTCCAGGCTTGCTTGTAACATACCATTGATCAAGAATAATTTTTGCGCAATGAGTTTTACAGATGTACCTCGTGACGGATATATCAGGGCACTTTTGGCTATCTATGAGAAAAACGAAATTGAACCAATGCTGAATCTATTTTGTTGGGCCTATTCACGTTCTTGCCAAAAATTACGAGTATTGATAGAGACCACGAATGAAATTGACCCCTACAGGATCAAAACGCGTAAACATAGGAGGAGGGTAATGGGGGATATTATTCGTTTTGACTATCATGGTAAGAGGTTAGAAGAACATATAGAAAGTTACTGTGGTTCTAGGGAACTTCAAGAATCTGATAAATTTATGGCCATCACCTTGACGGAATTAGATTTCCTACATGAAGGAAATATAGTAGGACTAGGTGTTTCACCAGAGGAGTTTAATTCCTGGTTGGAAAAGGAGAAAAAGAATAGGTAGTGTCACTCAAAATTACTGATCAATGACAGTCTTCAACCAACCGATTCAGAAATAACACTGGTGGTTATGTAATTGACATCAAAATCCCTGTCCGAAATCGACCATTCCGAGAAAAAGGGGTTGTATACAAATCCTTTCAAATCAACCATATCAAGCCCTGCAGTACCAAGCATCGTCTTCAATTCTTCAGGTTTGACAAATTTGCCCCAATCATGAGTGCCAACTGGGAGCATACGGAGAAAATACTCTGCTCCAACTATCGCCATCATGAAACTCTTGGCATTCCTGTTCAAAGTTGAACAAATAAACATACCCTCATCGGTTAGGAGTTTGCGACAGGAAAAAAGAAATTCCTGCGGGTCATGAACATGCTCAATAACTTCCAGGCAAAGCACAACATCGAATTTAATATCAGTTTCGGCTAGCTCCTCGGAGGATATTTTCTCGTACTTGATATCCAGACCAAGGTTTCTGGCATGTTCTTGGGCAACAAGGACATTTTTTTCAGCCACGTCAATTCCATGCACATTTGCTCCCAATCGTGCCATGGGTTCTGTAAGCAGCCCTCCGCCACAACCGATATCAAGTATACTTAATCCCTTGAAAGGAATGGTCTCTGTTAAATCCCTGTCGAATTCCAACATGATTTGGCTGTTGATATAATCCAGACGGGTTGGATTCATCTGATGAAGCGGTTTGAATTTTCCTTTGGGATTCCACCATTCCTCAGCCAGGGAATTGAATTTCCGAACCTCAGATTCATCAACCGATTTCAAAATCGGGGTTTCCTGTTTATTGGTTTTCATATGAAAATGTGTTGCAAGCCTTAAATTCAAAGTTTGGAATCACCAAAGTGTATGGTTCAATTCCTAAATATACCATTCGGTTAGGCAAATTTCCTTACAAAAATTCATTGGTAAGTAGTGAATCTTTCAAGGACTAAATTTAATCGTCGTTTAAATAATCCTTGACCTGATTCCAGGCATAGGTCAGGTGTTCACATAATCCCTCCTCGGCAGCATCCGGGTCTCTCATCAGTATCGCTTCATAAATCTTTTGATGGGCCTCAAAATTGATTTGGTTTTTCTCTTCGTTTGATGGCATTAATAACCACCGTGGTGATAACCATGCTGTGTAGGCTCTGTGAATGGCTGGTAATACCGGATTTTGGGGGATTAGATACAGTATGGAATGGAATGCTATATCCGTTTGATAAAATAATTCACTATCCCCAATTGCTTCCCCATTGGTTGCCAAAGCTTGCTTTAAGGCAAGGATATCTTCCTTTGAAGCATCTGTTGCGGCTCTGCGTACAAGTATTGACTCAATCAAAACTCTTGTGTCATAAAGGTACTTGACACTTCCAGGTTCAACCAGGATACGTGAAACTACATCATTGATAGTGTCAAAGGCAGCATCAAAGTCGGATTTACGTACAACTGGACGATAACGATGACGAGCTTCAACCAGGCCCTTATTTGCCAGTGCAAGTATGGCTTCCCGGACAACAGTACGGCTGACTCCAAGAGTCTCTACAATCTTGCGTTCGGTAGGTAAGGGTTCTCCTTCCTTCAACTGTCCGGTATGGATTAATTCAACAAAATGGCGAATGAGTTCATCCGCAGCCCTGTTAGTTGTTATCTTTTCATCCGGGCAATCAAAACTGGTTGTATTTTTCATCAATAATTTCTAAGACAGAATTACAATTTGAGTAGTTTGGTCATACTAAAAGATACATTCACTAAATGGAAGCAATGATTTTTTCCAAATAAATATAAGAATATGTCAATCCTAACGCAATTCGAAACCAACCTTTTCAGAGTCCCGCTTGCCGAGGTGTTAACTGATGCCAAGCATGGGGATCATACCCATTTTGAATTGATAACGGTTACCTTGCGATTGCAGAACGGCACTGAAGGTACCGGTTACACCTATACCGGTGGTCGGGGTGGACAGGCAATAAAAGCCCTGCTTGAACATGATATTAAACCATTTCTTATGGGGAAGGATGCCACTGAAGTTGAAGCACTCCATGATGGAATGCAATGGCATCTTCATTACGTAGGACGGGGTGGAATAGTTTCATTTGCAATTTCTGCCGTTGATATTGCACTATGGGATATCAGGTGCAAGAAGGCAGGCCAGCCACTTTGGAAACTGGCTGGTGGAAATTCTGACAGGTGCCGGACTTATGCCGGGGGAATTGATTTGAATTTTTCCCTGTCAAAACTTCTTGATTCGATTCGAGGGTATATTGACAGGGGTTTCAATGGAGTCAAAATAAAGGTGGGTCAGCCAACATTGGAAGAGGATATACAGAGGGTGAGGGCGGTCCGGGAGATGATTGGGCCTGATTTAACCTTTATGGTGGATGCTAACTATTCCTTGAGCGAAAGTGAGGCAATGGCCGCAGCCGAGGCTTTCAAACCTTACAATATACTTTGGTTTGAAGAACCAATTATCCCGGATGATTACATGGGATATGGTCGTTTGGCCGAAAACTCCGGCGTTCCTTTGGCAATGGGGGAAAACCTCCACACCATCCATGAATTCGAATATGCCTTCAGAGATTCAAAACTAAGTTTTATCCAACCTGACGCCTCAAATTGTGGAGGAATAACCGGATGGTTGCGGGTTGCTGAGCTATCTCGGCAAAATGATATTCCAATCTGCAGTCACGGGATGCAGGAATTGCATGTGAGCCTCGTTTCGGGACAACCCAATGCCGGTTGGCTGGAAGCCCATTCCTTTCCTATTGACCAATATACAATTTGCCCATTAAAGTTGGAGAATCACTTGGCGGTATCACCCAATACTCCTGGTATCGGGGTGACCTTCGACTGGGATAAACTTCACCCAACATTAGTATGAGTAAATCTTATGAATGAAACATATACAGCCGCCTTTTACCGTGGCAACCGTACCTTCACTATTGAAAGACAGTCAATGTCAAATCCCAAACCCGGAGAGGTGTTGATTCGAATCAATTATTGTGGAATTTGCGGTACAGACATGCATGCATTCCATGGTCATATGGATGAAAGGATTGGTTTTGAACGGATTATCGGACACGAAATGTCCGGAACGGTCGTGGCGGTAGGAAAGGATTGCAACAACATTGAACCAGGGAACAAGGTCGTGGTCCGGCCACTTGACCATTGCGGTGATTGCCCTGCCTGTCATGCCGGTCTCAACCATATTTGCCACAAGTTAAAAATCCTAGGACTTGATTCCCACGGTGCTATGCAGGAATTTTGGACGGTTCCATCCCATACCGTCCATTTATTGCCCGACGATATTCAAATGGATCTTGCTGCAATGATTGAACCTCTGGCAGTAGCCTGTCATGACATCAGACTGTCGGAACTCAAGAAGGGAGAAGATGTTCTGGTCATCGGTGGTGGTCCAATCGGAGCTTTGGTTGCCTTGATGGCGAGGGAAGTTGGTGGTAAAGTTGTAATATCCGAAATCAATCCCAATCGTTCAGCGGTTTTGGAAAAATTGAAATTTGATATTATCAATCCTTCCGAACGGGATCTTGTGGCCGAAATAAATGAAAGAACTTCGGGAAAGGGTATTGATGTTGTTTTTGAGGTATCAGGTTCCCAGGCTGGTGTAGATGCTATGACAGCTGTTGCTGCTACTCGCGCACGATTGGTTTTGGTTGCTATTCACGCTGTTAAACCGAAGGTTGACCTGTTTCAATTTTTCTGGCGGGAGCTGGAATTGATGGGAGTGAGGGTTTATGAACCAGAAGACTATGAAATGGCAATTGACATAATTACCAGCGGTAAAGTTGATGTTGGTTCATTGATTACCGATGTCAGGTCCTTGTCCGAGATCCAGTCGGCATTTGAAGATTTGGATCAGAATCCTTCGGCAATGAAAACTCTGATAACTATGGGGAATAAATTATGAAGGCATCGTCCCTGTTTGATTTATCTGGCAAAATTGCCTTGGTTACCGGCTGTCGCCGAGGGATTGGTCGAGGCATGGCCGAGGCATTGGCAAGTGCTGGTGCTGACATAATTGGTGTAAGTGCTTCCTTGGAGCAATCGGGAAGTGATATCGAGAAAGCCGTTTTGGATTATGGTCAAAAGTTCACTGGGTATCGATGTGAATTCGGACAGAGAGAATCAATTTATGAATTTCTGGATCAGCTTAACAATAACAATGATATTCCCGATATACTGGTAAACAATGCTGGTACCATCAGGCGGGAACCGGCTGCATGGCATCCTGACGACTGGTGGGATGAAGTCTTGGAGGTCAATCTGACGGCACAATTCATCCTGAGTCGTGAAATAGGAAAGAAAATGGTTGAAAGGGGAAGTGGGAAAATCATTTTTACTGCCTCCCTTCTAACCTTCCAAGGTGGAATAAACGTTCCGGGATACTCGGCTTCAAAGGGTGGTATTGGACAATTGACCAAGGCTCTTGCCAATGAATGGGCCGGCAAGGGTGTTAATGTTAATGCCATCGCACCAGGATATATTGAAACCGACAATACCATGGCCCTGCAAAAGGATAAAGACCGCTACAAAGCAATATTGGAACGAATTCCAGCTGACCGGTGGGGGAAACCCGAGGATTTTGCCGGCCCCATCGTGTTTCTGGCCTCATCAGCGTCAAATTATGTGAATGGTGAAATTCTTACCGTGGATGGTGGATGGATGGGTAGATAAGGTTTTTTATTCAAAGGACGATATCCTTTCCAAAATGACCATTATCCAGACTGAAAAACAGGGTTTTTCCAGATAAATTTACAGGTAATTTTTTCTGCATTAAATTAATTGCACTTTTCTTGCATATAATTTATTTTGATCATACCAAAACATCAATATTCGCAAGAAAGCGTCTGGTGTCTTATCAATTAATCTATCTACGGAGGAAAAAATGAATCCCACTAAAATTATGGGTATTATTGCATCAGTTTTGCTGATGATTGCAGGTTCGGCCATGTCGACCTCGGCACAAACATTTCTGAGAATTCAAACACACTTTTCCCCTGAAACACTTTCGGGGCAAATGGCAGCTGAATTTATTGAAGACATTTCGGCCATGTCAAATGGTGAAATTGAAGTTGAAATGTTCTACTCGTCAGCTGTTGTCAAATCGGCTGAAACATTTGATGCTGCAGCAACAGGAATCCTTGACTGTGACATGACGGGCGGTTCCTACCAGACAGGCAAGAATCCAGCATTCCAGTTTGCTGGAGACTTGGCAGGTGGTTATACCAATCCCTACCAGCAAATGGCCTGGCTACTGCATGGTGGTGGATATGACAAGCTCAATGACCTATACAATGCACACAACATGGAATTCATCGGTTGGTGGATACCAGGTCCGGAATCCCTCTCTTCCACGCGTCCGATTCGTGGTGTTGATGATTTCAAGGACTGGAAGTTCCGTTCACCTCCAGGCATGATGACTCTGGTCTTCAAGAACCTTGGTGCCTCACCGATTGTCATGGACTTCAATGAAATCTTCACGGCCCTTGAAACCGGTATTATTGATGGAGCAGATGCTGCTAACTTGACGAACAACGTAGGGCTCGGTCTCTATGACATCGTGGAACATACCAACTACCCCGGTTTCCATTCAATGCCAGCCGACCATCTCACATGTCGGAAGGATGTCTGGGATGCAATGCCGGCCCATCATCAGGCAATTCTGAAGGTTGCCATGCAAGCACTGGCCCTTCGCAACGCAACTGCCAATGAAGTTAACAATGCCAGAACTGCCAAGGAACTTCGTGCCAAGGGTATCAACCTCTACGAATGGTCTGAGGAAGAACTCAACAAGTACAGGGCAGCCGTCAAATCGGGATGGACCGAATTTGCTACCACACCGGAAGCACAGGACCTCCTCAACAGTCACATCGAATTTCTGGTTGAGCTGGGCTTGATGCAGCAATAAGTAATAAGTCAATCTAAATTGTTCGGGGGCGGCAGATACATTTTGTTTCTGCCGCCCTGATTTTACCGGATTCCCATGGGTTATGGCTGATGAAAATTACAAGGATAACCAGCCATGTTCTCCAGTATGATCTACCGGAAAAACTAGGATACTCACAGCAATATTATTCCAGGCGATCTGCCCATCTGGTCCGGATTGATACGGATGAAGGTATTACTGGTTGGGGTGAATGCTTTGGCCCTGGAAACATAGCGATCGCCAACAAGGGAATTGTTGAGGGTGTCATTCAACCTCTTGTATTGGGTGAAGATCCACTTGATCGGGATGTGATATGGCACAAGTGTTACAACCTCATGCGTGATCATGGGCAAAAGGGAATGCCCCTGCAGGCCCTGTCGGGAGTAGATATTGCATTATGGGACATTGCCGGTAAGGTTGTCGGACTACCGATACACAAGTTGATTGGGGGTTCTCATCGAAGCGATGTTTCGGCTTATGGTTATGGCATGATGTTGCGCCCCGAACAGCCGAGGGAACTTGCTTCCCGCTTCAAGGATGAAGCTAATTCATTGAAGGAGATGGGATTTACAGCAATAAAAATGAAAGTGGGTATCGGATCAAAAAATGATATTTCCCTTGTCGAGGCAGTTCGGGATGCAGTTGGTGATGATCTTGTTATCATGGTGGATGCCAATCACTGTTATACAACCAGTGAGGCATTCCAAGTGGGTCATGCACTTGAAGATCTTGATGTATACTGGTTCGAGGAACCGGTTGCACCGGAAGATCTTCGGGGTTACCGGGAATTGAGGGAAGGATTGAAAGTCAACATTGCCGGCGGTGAAGCCGAATACAGCCGTTGGGGCTGGTTGAGTTTGCTGGAATCACGTGGACTGGATATAGCACAGCCTGAAGTTTGTGCCCTGGGTGGGATAACGGAATATCTACGGGTACTTGCCTTGTGTCATGCGCATTTTACACCGGTTGTAAATCATGTATGGGGTTCAGCAATCGCTCTGGCTACAAATTTACAATTGTTGGCATCAATCTCCCCTCTGCCGGGTGGTTTGCATCCCTGGGAACCAATGCTGGAATTTGATACAACAGACAACAGGTTCATTGAGGATTTGCTAAAGACGCCACTTGGAATTAAAGAACAGGTAAAAGAAAATGGTGGGAGAGTAAGAATTCCGACCGAACCGGGTTTGGGCATTGAACCCGATCTGGATTTTGTTGAAAAATATGAAATCTCATAGAAGGATTCAGGAGGAAAATTGAAAAAGGTACTTGAAATTGTTTGGGATTGGTTGATACCAATTGCCTTTATTGTAAGTGTCGGATGGTGTATCTGGCATACCCCAGCTTTTCTTCTGGATTTTATTCCCCCTCAGAATCAAAGCCTGTTTGATCAAATGAGCGAGTTACATTTGCGGAAGGATTTCATACCCTGGGCTGGAGGATTGTTTGGAGGTTACACTGACATATTCGATTGGGTAGCAATAATCATGATTCCGATTTTATTCGGAATCGGTATCGTAAACATAAAAGTCGAACCCATGGAATATCAGGAATGGAGACAGGTTGACAGGGTCGCATTGTTTTTGGGGCGGGTCACCATGGTACTGATCATTTCCATGACACTGGTCATGTTGTATGAAGTCTTTCTGAGATATGCCCTGGAAAGACCCACCTTGTGGGCCAATGAGCTTACGCTTTGGATTGCCGGCTTTGTATTTCTGCTGTCAGGACTTTACGCTATGCAGCAACGCTGTCATATTCGGATATTCCTGATTTATGACATGGTTCCAAGATGGGCCCAGCGTACTTTCGATACGATATGGGCACTATTGATTGTTGTTTTTGCCTTCTTTTTGATTTATGGCAGTTTCCAGCAAGTATTTGTCGTCAAGTTTTACAAGTGGGAAATGTTCGGTACGGCCTTTGATCCGCCAATACCAGCAACCGTTCAGCCGGCCATTCTGATTGTTGTAACCCTGATTGCCATTCAGTCTGTACTGAACCTAATATCCGACTGGAACAGAGAGCCAACCGTCCACAGTGCAGCTGATGATATCGACATGGATGAAATTGAAACCATTAAACGCAGTTTGGAGACCAAGTAAATGGATGTAGGTACAATATCAATCGTATTGGTTTTCGGACTGATCACCCTTCTCGCCATAGGCATGCCTCTGGGGTTTGCCTCGGCTGTTTTGGCCCTTCTTGTCATGGTCATGAAATTCGAACCAAATCTGCTGTTGGATCCTTTCAGCTTCGGAGATGGATTTTTGACTGGGAGGCCTGGTACGGGACCACTCTATCTGCTGACCCAGAAAATATTCGACCTGCTGACGGAGTATGTGCTCATATCAGTGCCGTTATTCATATTCATGGCCGCTCTGCTGGAGCGGTCGGGAATAGCCAAGGAGATGTATGACTCCCTTGACTTCTGGTTATCAAGGGTTCGTGGTGGAATTGCCATTATCACTTCATTGATGGCGGTCATCATGGCAGCCATGTCGGGCATAATTGGTGGTGAGGTCGTACTACTTGGCCTCATAGCATTACCCCAGATGCTTCGTTTGGGATACAACCAAAATCTTGCCATTGGTACCATCTGTGCATCGGGAAGTCTTGGTACGATGATTCCCCCATCCATTGTTCTCATTATCTATGGTCTTATAACAGAGACATCAATCAAGGCCCTGTTTACCGGAGCCTTCATACCCGGCTTCATGCTGGCCAGCTTTATCATCATATACATTGTGCTGAGGACACAGCTAAATCCAAGCCTAGCGCCATTGCCGGAACCAAGGGAGGGTGATCCCACAAGCGTACAAAAACTCGGTTTGTTTGGTGCCTTCCTGTCGATCCTTCTCACTGGGGTATCAACCCTTCTGCTGTTGCGTGCCTTGTTTTTCACGATCAGTGGACAGAATTCTACCCCCGATGTTTTGAAAGAACCCATTTTCTTGGGCATGACTTATCATTTGCCTTATCTTGCCGGTTATCTTGTAGCCGGTCTGGTATTGGCACTCCTTGTCTTTGGTAAGGAACGTTGTCGTGTAGGTTGGGCCCATGGCAAGGGACTGGTACCTCCCTTTACGGTCATTGGTGTTGTTTTGGGTTCCATTTATGGGGGTATATCCGGCATTACCGAAGCGGCAGGAATGGGGGCCTTGGCTGTTTTCGTGATTGCTGCCTTTAGGGGTGAAGCTACGGTTGGTCTGTTGTGGGACAGCCTGATGCGAACCCTGAGATCAACGGGAACAATCATTTGGGTAACCGTCGGGGCAGCGGCCCTAGCTGGTGCCTATACCCTTGCCGGTGGTCCCGTCTATATCGCCAACCTAATCGTTGGCAGTGAAATGCCCACCATGCTGGTCTTGCTGACAATGATGGTCATTCTCCTGTTCATGGGAGCGTTCATGGACTGGGTCGGCATCGTATTGTTGATCATTCCGGTGTTCCTGCCGATCGTCCAGCGTTTGCCCATTGAGGAGATTGGTTTCATAGGTCAACTTGACCCCAAGTATGTAGCTGTCTGGTTTGGTGTCCTGTTCTGTATGAACATGCAGGTTAGTTTCTTGTCACCGCCCTTTGGACCGGCTGCTTTCTATCTCAAGTCCGTGGCACCGCCACACATTTCCCTGACTGATATTTTCAAGGGATTCCTGCCATTTATTTGTATACAATTGCTGGCCCTTGCTGTTATGCTTATCTGGCCACCTATTGTTGAAATTCTGTTGAAATGAGGAATTTGCCATGCTCCAGCAGGACCAGTTAGAGTTTTTTGCCGAAAATGGATATCTCGTCGTACCCGGTGTCATTGATCAGTCAACCATTGAAGCGGTAAAGAGGGAATACACAGACCTCATGGATGATCTGTACCGGGATTGGCATACCCGGGGCATGGTATCCGAACCACCGGAAGGACTTTCATTCTGGGACAAGATCGGGGAATGCAATCTGCGCGGGATTGACTGGTTTCAACCCTTGGATATCAGCCTTCCACACAATGATATTGAGGAGACCACACCGATGCATTTCGGGTCTGCGATTTTTGATATCATTACCCACAAGAGGCTGGTCGATATTGTAGAACAGCTTATTGGGCCCGAGATCACCTCCAATCCCATCCAGCATGTCAGGATAAAGCCACCGGCCAGAACTGTTCCAAAAGATGAAACCCGGGCCCATATTACCGTTACTGACTGGCATCAGGATATGGGTGTTACCCTGGAAGAGGCCGATCAAACCAAAATGATTACCGTCTGGTTGGCCGTAACCGATGCAACCGTCGAGAATGGTTGTCTACAGGTTGCACATGGGAAACACAAGGGATTGCTCCCCCACTGTCAAAAGACTCAGGTAGGTATTGCCGACAGTTTTCTTCCTACCGAACAAATCATTCCAACACCTGTAACGGCAGGTGGAATTGTTGTTTTCCATCCCTTTACACCCCATTCGTCCCTTCCAAATTTAAGCGACGATTTCAGATGGTCATTTGACCTGAGATATAATGTTACAGGCCAACCCACCGGTCGTAGCCAGTTCCCCGAATTTATCGTTAGATCGAGGGTAAATCCGGAACGGGAACTCAAGGATTGGAAAATATGGCGGGGACTCTGGGAAGACACGCGCAGTCATCTTTCGACCATACCGCATATACCCCAACATCGCTGGAGCAACGATGGGCCATATTGTGCTTGAATCATGGCAGGTTCCTTGCACCAAGAGATTTACTAGTGCTCCAATCCCGGTTTGAAGATCGGTTCATTCCAACAGAAACCAGACCAGATTCCATTCAAGGGACAACTTGTCAGTAGGATTTACAAATAAATTGTTTTTCCTTCCAGGTTGGATTGTTCAGCAGCTGAGGCAAACCTAAGAATCTCTCTTGCATCTCTGGCGGTTAATACCGGATCACCACCATTGCACACCTTGTTGATAAAATCTCGAGTAGAAAGAATAAAACTCTGTTCCCAGCCGGTAGGTATGTTGGTAAATTCTGTAAAACGACCACCCTCATAAAGGATTACCGGAGGTGAATCACCCAATTTTCCGTGCCCACCATTAATCCAGATAATTCCCTTTTCACCCGATATTTCAACCCGATCATCTTGGGCATAATAGACGGTATTTATCATGAGTTCCGGAGAATAGACTATTTCCAGATTCCCAATCCTGTTTCCTGGAAAGAGGAAAGAAACCATTGCCGGGGCATCAAAAACGAACCCGTCTTCACGGGTTACTTCCCTGATAAAGGAATGAACAGCTTCCGGGTTTCCCATGAAGGACCAGGCAAGGGCAAATTTGTGATGACCATCATCAAATACCAAAGGACCACCGCCAGATCTTTCTACCCGTTGCCGCCAATCCTGAGCACTTTTGGGAACTTCCCATTCGGTTTCACTGTATCCTGCATGGCTTTTTATCCTGATGGAAATGGGTTTGCCGATTGCTCCCTGATCAATCAGTTCCCTTGCCTTGATTACAGGTGGATAAAAAATGAAATTTTCAAAAACCTTGAAGGGTCGGTCGTAACCATCCACCACCTCGACAAGGACATCAGCCTCTTCCAGAGTACTGCACATGGGTTTTTGCAAGGAAATGATCTTTCCTGCCTCCATGGCCCCAAGGGCAGCATGCAGGTGGATATCATGGGGTAACAGGATTTCCACGAGATCAATTTCCGAATCACTGAAAATATCATTCATATCATCAGTGATTGTTTTGACATTTTTCAGACCCCAAGCCGAAGCTTTCTGGCGTGCAAGTTCGACATACCTGTCACAAAGCCCCCTGATTTCGGTTGCCGGATTGGCAATATATTCCAAGACATGCAGGTCGGAAATCCTTCCTGTCCCTAATATCCCAACCCTAATTTTTGCCGTCATTTTTCCAATTCAACAATCAAAAAACAAAATTGCTCCTCGCGTAGAGCATTCCTGTCTTATTGTCAAAAAGAACGAGGAGCTGTCAAGCCCATGTTGTCTGGTGACGGAGCCACATCATTGCTGTTCTTGAATAGTTTCCACTAACTCGGTTTACGGATTGTTTTCACAACCTCGGCCTCTAGCCGAGCAAAATCTACCCCCATTTTTTATGATCTGTTAAGGCAAACCGATAACCCATGCAGGATTGTTTATACCAGAGTGATATTATGGGAGTAATAAATTTTCCTTGGTGATATCCATGATTCGGTGTAGTATTTCCTTCCCACCTTTGGAAAACACAGTATCAATTTAGGAGTATTACCGATGTTTTGTTTAAGATTCAGCAAAATAATCCTGATTTCATTTTTGGGATTCTTTGGTCTTGTTTCCGCCTCATCTTCAAGTGAAGTTACCATTTCCCATTATTTTTCCGATGAATTTGGCAAGGAAAACATGGGGAAGGTCTTCAGCAGGTTTGAAGCAGCAACTGGAAACACAATGAAGGAAAGCCCCGTCGGGCACGAGGACTTCAAAACTGATATTCTTGTTCGGGGTGCAAGTGACAGCCTGCCAGATGTATTCAGTTATTGGGCCGGGGCAAGAGTTCAGTTTGTCGTAGATTCTGGAGACCTGTCACCCATTGATGAAATGTGGGCCAGGGATGGTCTTGACGGGATCGTTGCCAAGGCTGTGGCTGATAGTGCCACTCTCTACAATGGTGAAAGATATCTCATTCCAATGCAATATCATTATGCAGGAATGTTCTACAACAAACAGGTAATGGCCGATGCCGGCATTACCGAGATGCCAACCGATTGGGAAGGATTCATGGAACTTTGTGAAACCCTCAAGGGTATGGGGATAGCTCCCATAGCCTTGGGATCAAAATTCAGATGGCCTGCCCAGTTCTGGTTTGATTACCTTATCCTGAATACGGCCGGTCCAGAAGTAAGGGCTGGTGTAATGGATGGTTCAATTGCTTATGACAGCGATGAAGTCATGGCTGCCGTGGGTATCTGGATGGACATGGTGAATAACGGTTATTTTGCTGCCAATTCCAATGCCGATACCTGGACTGATGCCTCCGACAAAGTCGCCAATGGAGAAGCTGCCATGACCCTTATGGGTACCTGGATAACGGGTTATTGGAATGGCAATGGATTGACCCCAGGAGAAGATTATGATTTCTTCCCCTTCCCAACGATCAATTCTGAAGCACCTGTTTCAGTTGTAGGTCCAATTGATGGACTGGTTATTTCGGCCAATGTTCAAAACAAGGAAGGTGCGGAGGCTTTTCTTTCCTTCTTTGTCTCCGATGTCGATAACCAGATCGAGTGGACCAAGGCTGTTGGGGCGGTTTCGGCCAATGTCAATGTCGATCCCTCGGTATACAATGAACTGATTCAGCGAGTGATCTCCACTGTTGACGGAGCAAGCAACTTTGCCTTCAACTATGATTTGGCTACCCCACCACCGGTGGCGGAAGTCGGGTTGTCCATGTTCCAGGAGCTCATGGAAAGTCCGGATGACTACGGAGCTATCCTGAGCCGGGCCCAGGATAGTGCTCAAAGTGCATTTGCCCAATAGGTAAATTTTAATTCTCAGTTCCCGGATAAATTCCGGGGACTGGACCTGTCCATAACATTTTATGGAAAAATCTGCATGGATCTGGCGGGTTGTATTTCTGGCAGCCCCTATTGCGGTGTTTTCCATTCTTGTTCTATGGCCTCTGTTCAGTTCGTTTTTCTACAGTTTTACCAACTGGAACGGCTTCAACCCCAATTACAAGTTTGTCGGTTTTGACAACTATGCCAAGATTTGGACTGACCGGCTTTTTCTGAACGCCATTATCAACACGTTTGTCTGGATGGTAGCAGCCATTCTGTTACCTACCCTTCTCGGTCTAGGCTTTGCTTTGCTGATCGACAGCAATGTCCCCGGAGGTAAGGTATTCAAATCAATCTTCTATCTTCCCATCTGCCTCTCAGCTGTGGTTGTCGGCCAAATCTGGACATGGATTTATCAACCCGATTGGGGACTGCTCAATACACTGATCAATTTTTTTCTTGCCGAGCCAATAAATTATCCTTGGCTGGCCAAGCCGGATACTTCGCTGGGTTCGGTGATTATTGCCTGGTCCTGGCAACAGACCGGCCTTTCCATGGTAATTTATCTGGCAGGTCTTACCTCTATATCGGAAGAATTGCTAGAGGTCTGCGAAATCGAAGGAACCAGTACCTGGCAGAAGATCCGATTGGTTCTGGTCCCTCTCCTCACTCCTGCCACCGTGGTTGTTATTGCCCTCAGCGTCATCAATTCACTAAAGGGATTTGACATTCTCTATATCATGACTGGAGGTGGGCCATTCCACAGTTCGGATACCCTAGCCATGCATATGTATAATGAATCTTTCAAAAAATACATGATGGGCTATGGCAGTGCCATCTCGGTGGTCCTGTTCCTGCTTGCCCTAGTCATTATTGGAATATACTTCCGGGAACTTCGCCGACTGGATGAAATCTATGGTTGACCAAGTTGCCATCATTCCCTCAAGCAGGGAATTCAACCCTTGGCCGGTAGTGATATTTATATGCCTGCTGGTGCTTGCCGGTTTGTTTCTGGCACCAACCATTGGTGTCATTCTTTCTTCTATCAAAACCACTAGGGAAATTGCCGAGGGAGGCCTTTGGGATATTCCCACCCGACTATTTCTCGGCAACTTTGTCGAAGTGCTAGCCAATCCTGCGGTCCACCGTTATTTCCTCAATACCTTTCTCGTGACTGTACCCGCAACAGCAGCCTCAATTGCTTTGGGAGTATTGGCCGGATATGTATTTTCAAAACTCCCATTCTGGGGAAGTAACCTGCTATTTCTGGTGCTGATTTCGGGTATGTTTTTCCCTCCCCAGGTCATTCTCATTCCTCTCTTCCAGTTTTTCAATTCCCTCGGACTGATCGACACTCTCTGGCCGATCATCTTTATACATACGGCCTTGGGAATCCCCATCTGTACCCTCCTGATGAGGAACTTTTTTGCCACTGTTCCAAATAGTCTCAGGGAAGCTGCCATTCTGGAGGGGGCAAACGAATTCCAGGTTCTGACCCGTGTGGCACTGCCCTTGAGCCTGCCAGCTCTGGCTGTATTAGCCACCCTGCAGTTCACATGGATATGGAATGACTTTCTGTGGCCTTTGATATTTACTCAGTCGGATGAAAAAAGAACCATAATGGTTGGCATAGTGAATCTCAAGGGACAATATTCGGTTGCATGGGGTGTTCAAGGGGCCTTGTCACTGGTGGCAAGTCTTCCTACCCTGATTGTTTTCCTGTTTTTTCAGAGATACTTTATCAAGGGCATGACCATGGGGGCTGTCAAGGGGTAATTTATGGCCAACCTGATCCTGAGGAATGTATCGAAAGCTTTTGGCACCACTGATGTGATCAAATCGGTCAATCTGGAGGTATCCCATGGCGAATTCGTCGTGTTTGTAGGCCCCTCGGGATGTGGCAAATCCACCCTTCTTCGTCTGATAACGGGTCTGGAGGAGGTAACCGATGGGCAAATCATCATTGAAGACCGAGATGTTACCTACCTCAAACCTTCCAAGAGAGAAGTGGCTATGGTTTTCCAATCCTATGCCCTTTTTCCACATTTGTCAGTGGCTGAAAATATTGGTTTTGGTCTGAAACTGTCTAAGGTTCCCAAGGACAAAATTTCTGCAAGGGTAAAAGAGGTAGCTTCGGTTCTCAGGGTTGAAAACCTTCTTGCTAGGAAACCCCGGCAATTGTCCGGGGGTCAAAGACAGAGAGTGGCCATAGGCCGATCCATTATACGCCAACCCAAGGTTTTCCTGTTTGATGAACCCCTCTCGAACCTTGATGCCGCCCTGAGAGTGGTCATGCGCATTGAAATCACACGCCTTCACCAAAACTTGGGGGCAACGATGATCTATGTAACCCACGACCAGACTGAAGCCATGACTCTCGCTGACCGGATTGTGGTCTTGAATGAAGGAAGAATAGAACAGGTCGGTTCTCCCCTGAAACTCTATGAAAACCCAATCAATAGGTTTGTTGCCGGTTTCATTGGATCCCCCGCTATGAACTTTATAAAGGGGACTATTGATGCGGATAAAGGCAAGGTGATCGCCAGGTTGGGACCCTATGCCATGGAAGTAAACAAACCCAACCTCAAATACGGTATGGAAATCGAGGTAGGCATCAGGCCTGAACACATTGCAATCGTTTCACCCGAAGAAGGAACTCTAACCGCCGAGGTGGAAATAATCGAGAAACTCGGGGTGGAATCAATGCTGTACCTCAAGACTGATGCTTCAGAAGATTTGCTGACCGTACGAACAGATCCCAAGCACACCATCAGGACAGGAGACAGATTGGGGTTGAAATTACCCGAAAGCGAACTCCATTTCTTTGACCAAAAGGGCGATTTGGTATAGAGATGGTACATTTCAGGGAAGAAAATCAATGACCAAACAGAACCGGAGTGGTCTGGCCAGGAATCTAACCCACTATGGGGATCCGGATTTTTCTGTTTTTCTCAGAAAATCCTTTTTTTCCTCGATGGGTTTTTCCCGGGAAATGCTGAACCGAAAGATTGTCGGGATTGCCTATACCGGATCGGGTTTCAACAATTGTCACAGGCATTTTCCTGAACTTCTCGATGCCGTCAAGCGTGGAGTTATAGCCAACGGTGCCTTGCCCCTGGAGTTTCCAACCATTTCCCTCGGGGAGATTTTCCTGAATCCGACCAGCATGAAATACCGCAATCTAATGTCTATGGAAACGGAAGAAATGATCAAGGCCCAACCGATGGATGCCGTTGTCCTAATGGGAGGTTGCGACAAAACCATTCCGGCCCAGTTGATGGGGGCAGTTTCAGCCAACCTACCGGCTGTCCAATTAGTTGGAGGTCCAATGATGACCTCCAAATACAAGGGGGAACGTCTTGGAGCCTGTACGGATTGCAGAAGGTTTTGGGCCGAGTATCGGTCGGATTCAATCACTGAAAGGGATATCCTTGAAGTTGAAAGCAAACTGGCTACTACGGCAGGTACTTGTGCTGTCATGGGTACGGCATCAACAATGGCTTGTGTGGCAGAAACCCTGGGATTTGCCATCCCCGGAAGTGCAGCCATTCCAGCAGTCCATGCTGATCGGCTAAGGGCGGCCGAGTTGACTGGTAACCTTGCTGCTGAACTAACCAACAACCCCATTTTCCCCAGGGAGCTGGTTACTGTCCAATCAATTGAAAATGCCTTTCGGGTTATTCTTGCCCTAGGAGGGTCCACCAATGCAATCATCCATCTTACGGCAATTGCAGGCCGGGCCGGAGTCAGCATACCACCAGGCAAGCTTAATGAACTTTCGGATAGTACCCCTGTTTTGGTCAATCTGAAGCCGGTGGGTAAACATTATATGGAAGATTTCAATTATGCAGGTGGTATGGGTGCCGTCTTGCGGGAACTCAAACCATTGTTGCATCTGGATTGCCTGACCATTACGGGTGAAGAACTAGGTAACAGGCTCAAGGAGGATTGTGGTTATGTCGACAGATCCGTCATTGCCTCAAGTGATGAACCCATTGATCAAAAAGGGGGATTGGTTACCCTTTTTGGATCATTGGCCCCGAAGGGGGCAATACTGAAGAGGTCAGCAGCTACCCCTGAGTTATTCGAGTGTATAGGCAAGGCTGTGGTTTTTGAATCCTTGGAGGATTTATCCAATCGGATAGATGATCCGGATTTGGATGTTGAACCGGAGGATTTTTTGGTCTTGCAAAATGCGGGTCCGGCCAGCCCATCAGGGATGCCGGAGGCGGGATATCTTCCCCTACCAAAAAAACTTCTGGCCTGTGGCATCAGGGATATGGTCAGAATATCAGATGCTAGAATGTCGGGATCGGCATTTGGGACAGTCATTTTGCATGTAACACCTGAGGCTGCTATTGGTGGACCACTTGCTCTGGTCAAAAATGGCGACAGGATAAAACTTTCTGTTTCAGAAAAGAAACTGGACCTTCTGGTATCCGAAGAGGAAATTCAGGAGAGGGCCAGACAGTTCAAATCCCAAAAACAGGAAACAGGTGTTTCCAGGGGTTATGAACAACTGTATCAGGATCAGATTTTACAGGCTGACCAAGGGTGTGATTTTGAATTTCTTCTTCCCAAAGAGTAATTCAAAATTCGTTCTTGAAGAATAGATTTCAGAAAAATCCTTTTTTGTTGGTGGAAACATGAAAATAATTTCTTGCTGTCTAAATGTGCCTGATTGATGACCGAATGGTTTCTCAGTATCGAGGGAACCTCCTCTGGAAGAACAGTTGCTTTTGTCCTGGCCATTATGGCTGCCATTCTTCACGCTGTTCTAGGAGCCATGCAGAAGGGGAAATTTGATCCCTGGACTTCAAGAGCCTTTATCGACATCAATTACTGCCTATTAAGTCTTCCCTTTGCCCTTTTTATCTTTCCCTTTCCTGAACCGGAGGTTTGGCGGGTACTGTGTTTCGGGGTTATTGCCCATGCCATCTACAAGATTCTCATGGCCATGGCTTTCAGCAGGGCAGCATTTACTGTAGTTTATCCAGTGGTTAGGGGTACGGGACCTTTGGTAACCGTTCTTTTTGCCGGTGTCGTGTTCAATGAAATCTTTACCTTACAGCAGTGGATTGGCATAACGGTGCTTTCAACCGGTATTTTTGGGTTGGCACTTTACAATCTCTGGAAAATACAGGGACCAAGGGAACAGTTGCCCCTTGCCTTGATAATTGCCTTGGTTACGGGAGTAACTGTCGCCATTTATACCACTGTTGATGCGTATGGAGTCAGATTGTCAGCAAGTCCTTTCAGTTATCTAGCTTGGCTCTTTGTACTGGATGGATTCATCATGCCGATTATCTGGCTTGGTTGGAAAAGAAAGCCTGAACACATAAAGGCTTTACCCAGCTTGTTGGGTCGTGGCTTCATTGGCGGATTATTTGCAGTTGGCAGTTTTGGTTCCATCATGTTGGCAACAAGATTGGATCAAGTCGGAAAAGCCGCTGTTCTACGAGAAACATCAACAGTATTTGCAGCCTTAATTGGATGGATTTTATTGAGGGAAACGGTGGGTCCCAGAAGATTTGTATTGATTTCCATGATCGCCATTGGTGCCATCATCGTCGAGTTTGGAATTTAGATTTGGTTGGTCTTCACTTCTTTCGTACTCAGGATTTCCCTGCTCATGTGAGGGAGTATGTACATAGACTGGAGCCAAATCATATCCCTTGTGACCCTTGCGCAGGATCAAACAATGCAATTTTTATTGTCTTCAAACAAACTTGGTCACTCTGTCAATTGAATCTTTCAACAGATGGTTTAACTATAATGAGTGGTTTTTTGCCAACAAGAATTCCTGCTATTGTCGTATTGTTCAGACAGTTGGGTTTAGGAAAAGAAATTTTTCGATATGTGGTTTCAGCCTATGTTTAAAACATCGTAATAGGCTATCCGCCGGTCTATGGAATAGATGAAGTAATTTGCTGATGGATCAAATCCAAAACTCTTTTTTGAGTAAACAAAACATTGCCAATCCAGTACCAGGAAAACAATTTTCCCCTGCAGAACTGATTAATCCGCTAGGAGACTTTCCTCTCCTACTGGTATGTGAACATGCTTCAGACAATATTCCCAGCGAATTGAATGATTTGGGTGTTAGTCCTGAAACACGTAAAAGCCATGCGGTATACGATATCGGTGCCAAAGAGGTAGCAATCGAGATTTCCAGAATATTGAATTGTCCCCTGATCATTTCCAATGTATCAAGAATTGTCATTGATTGTAACAGGGATCCGTACTCACCAGCAGCAATACCCGCTAAATCGGAGGTACATTTCATACCCGGTAACAAGTTTATCACCACAGAAGAGCATCACAGGCGTGTTCAGGCCTACTTCAATCCCTTTCATGGGCTGGTTGAGGAGCACCTGAACGACAATCCCTGGATAAAGTCATTTATAGCCATTCACAGTTTCACTCCGGTCTTTTATGGCGTGGATCGTCATGTGGATTTGGGTGTGCTCTTTGAAGGTGAAAACAAGTTGGCGGAATATTTGTTGCAAATGCTGATTGAAATCGACGCTTTCAGGGTTGTTCCAAACGAACCATACAAACCTGATCCCAAGGTGGTACACACCGTGAAAAGACATGCAGCCGCAAGAAATCTCCCTCACTTGATGGTCGAGATAAGAAACAGTCTGATCAGAACCGAAACCAATCAACAGCGGATGGGAAGATTATTGGCCGAACCAATAAGAAAGTCAGTGGAAATGGTCAGCAAGCAAATGAACTCAGCCTAGCAGGAATTAACGAATGCCCAATTACAGCAACTGGTCCTACCCAACCAACATTACCCTTGGTCAGGGAAGTCTCAAGCACCTTCCCGAAGCCTGTCATTCTGCAGGTATCAAGAAACCTCTGGTAGTCACAGACCGTGGACTTGAAGGACATCATATCATCGAGTCCTGCCTTGATGTTTTGAGGGAAGGCGGGTTTTCATCCGGGTTCTTCTGCGATGTGGATCCCAATCCTAATCAGGTAAATCTTGAAGCAGGTATTAAAGCGTTCAAGTCTTTTGAGGCAGATGGTATTGTAGCAATTGGTGGAGGTTCCGCCTTGGATTTGGGTAAATTGGTTGCCTTCATGGTTGTTCAAACATTACCTGTTTGGGAATTTGAGGATTTTGGTGATTTGTGGAAGAAAGCGGAATCCAATGGCATATTCCCAATCATCGCCATCCCAACAACTGCCGGGACCGGGTCTGAGGTCGGCAGGGCTGGTGTTCTTACCGATACGATTGCGAAAACCAAGAAAGTGATATTCCATCCCAAGATGTTACCAACCAAGGTTATTGCCGACCCTGATTTAACCTATTCATTGCCACAACACTTGATTGCCGGTACCGGAATGGACGCCTTTGCCCATTGTCTTGAGGCATATTGCTCACCTTCTTTTCATCCCATGAGTCAGGGTATAGCTCTTGAGGGATTGCGACTCGTCAAGGAGAATTTGCCCAAGGTC
The DNA here is from genome assembly GCA_011523445.1 of Paracoccaceae bacterium. Lineage (GTDB taxonomy): Bacteria > Pseudomonadota > Alphaproteobacteria > Rhodobacterales > Rhodobacteraceae > MPNP01. The sequence goes on along the minus strand of WTGT01000141.1, from coordinate 1,656 downwards.
TATGAGGACAGGGAAAACCTGGAAGCCAGGGAGAATATGCTATGTGCCGCCATGATGGGTGCGGTAGCGTTTCAAAAGGGCTTGGGAGCCATACATTCCCTATCGCATCCGATTGGCTCACTTTACGACAAGCATCATGGAACGACCAATGCCGTGGTTATGCCATATGTGCTTGAATTCAATCGCCCGGCCATAGAAAGCAGGATCATTTCATTGACCAACTATCTTGAGATTTCAGTAGGGTTTGATGGTTTTATGGAATACCTCCATGATTTGCGGTCCTCCTTGAACATTCCACTAAATCTTACTGTTTTTGGTGTCCCCACCCACAATTTAAGGCTAATGGCTGAAATGGCCCTCAAGGATCCCACTGCCGGGGGTAATCCAATTACCCTGAATTTCGAGAATGTCATGGAACTGTACGAGTCCTGTTTCTAGAAAGGACCGATACTTTAGGGAAGATCAATTCAATTCCCCTAGAGTAAAAAAACAGTTAAGTATTTCAGGTTTTGAGCTGTTAAATCAAACTGGTTCAAGGCTCTAAAATCACTGCAAGCATAACATCTTTTAGGCCTAATTCCAGAGGGGAATTAACATCTGTAAATGTCAGTAATTATTCATCAAGAATAATTATATCGGATAAATTGCAGTGTTGCTATCGGATAAATTGTTTATGGAGAAGATAAGAAAATCATGAGTCAAAATATATATCCAAGACATTTTAGCCACTTGCTAGAAAAGGTTCTTCGGGCTTGTTCCATAAGTCCAAAATTCAACTAATTCGAGACAGAAAAACCATTAATGAATTAATATCCGTACCTACTTTAGGTCATACAGCATCATTTTCATTACTTTTTTGACTTATAATCCAGAATCTTACACATCTAAATTTGTAAGTTTAAGTATTCTCGAATTACCGTATTTGTTCCAATTATATTCGTAATGATCACCTTGGTTCAATGGAAGGTTGATACGGGTAGGCCAAAACATACATACATTGATACCATTTTTCTTGCGAACGCTATTGTAAACAATTCCGTTTTCTGCAGGTTTTTCAGCATCTTTTGGCCACCTAAATTCATCGGCCCATTCTTGTGATGCTTGGTATCTAGCAGGGTCAAGTTGATATAATTCAGGAAAGTCAGTTTGCCTGTTTTGAATGTCTATCAGTGTCTGATCAACATTGGCGATAAGCTCACTCAATCGTATTCTGCTGGGGAAAGCACCCTCAGATAATCTAAGACGCCTATCAGAATGGTAAAATGTTTCAGCTATGGCCGTTTCAATTTCCAAAGAACCATACCAAGCACCCAATTTGCCAGAATTGAATCTGCCCCCTTTTTCATCGGCATGTAGAAAAGCAGCCATTACAATGCTTGCTGTGCTACCGATAGCAATTTCATTATCTGGGATAAGGTTTATTCTGCTTTGTAAAAGAAGGAGTCTATCGTTGGTCATGGCTTCCAAGATGAACCCCGTTCTTAATTCCTCTAGATCTTCCGTAAGATCATCAAAAATTCCTATTGTGGGGTAATTGCTTGAAATAAGCCGATGTATTTTTTTTCTAATTCGGCATTTTGCCACCTTCACTTCATTCCTCTCCAGGCATCAATGTAGCGTCTGACTTCATACAAGTGATTTATACTGCCCTTAAAC
>WTGT01000157.1 GCA_011523445.1 Paracoccaceae bacterium | reverse complement strand
CCGTAACGGTATTGTCATCATTTTGGAATCCGATAATTCGATCTCCGGGAAGAGGATAACAACAGGTTGCCATCTCGGGAAGGGTGTCCTTGTCTATTCCCAAGATCAATTGTTCGGGTCTTTCATTGGTTGGTGCTGATAGTGATGTGTCAGGGTAAAGCACGACCAACACATCCCTGGAATTGATTTCCAGATTTCCAATTCTTCTCAGAAGTTCATCACCACTCTTGATTTTGAGTATTTCTGCTGCTGTCCGTACCGCTTTTTCAGAAAATACCTTACCATTATCCTCCAGATAATGACGAAGGGTATTTCTGCCGTACTGAATAGCCTCATCGATCTTCAGTTCAGCTTCAAGCTCCTCAATATACCGTTGGCTTTTCTTGGTTGAGGCACAGAGTTTCTTTTTTTCATCAATGTAATTGTCGGGAGCCGTTATGATGTTGATAACCTGGCCATTAACCACCTGATTGTCCAATTGAACTACTTCACCATCAATGGTGGCGCTGATGGCCCTGTTGCCCAGATCCCTGTTCAGCTCATAGGCGTAGTCCAGTATTGTTGCATTCTTGGAAAGCCAGACAACCTCAAAGGAGGGTGTATAACAGAACACACTACGGGCATTGATCTCTTCCCTGAGATGATCCAAAAAGTCCAGCTTGTCAGAACTTTCAGTTAAAACATTGTCCAGTTTCTGTTTCCAAACCGATGAATTGACCATGTAGGGGTTGGCCATTTGAACCCCCTCCTTGTACTGCCAATGATTGGCAATGCCTGTCTCGGCAACCTCATGCATCAATCTTGTTCTGATCTGAAACTCAACACGGTGTTCCGTATCATAGGCTACTGTCGTATGGACCGACCGATAACCGTTCGGTTTGGGATGACTGATGTAATCCTTGAACCTGTTGGGCAAGGCTTGCCATTTATTGTGAATGGCACCAAGGGCAACATAGACATCATCCTCGATTCTGGTAATTATCCTGATGCCATAGAGATCGAATATGGAAGATATTTTCTTACGCCCTGTTCTCATTTTTCGCCAAACGGAATAGGGTAATTTTTCCCTGCTTTCGATTCTGACTCCCGTCAAACCCTTTTGGAGTAACATTCGTTCCAGCTGCTTGGTGATTTGATCAATCAAGGGTTCCGCAGAAACATTTTTTTGTTCAGCAGTCCACCTCAATTCCTCAATATATTTCACCACCGATTGACGGGCTCTTGGATACAGGATTTCAAAGGCTATGTCCTCTAATTCATCATGCCATGCTCTCAATCCCAGAAGTTCGGCAATCGGAGCATAGAATTCCATGGTTTCCTTGGCCTTGAAACGCTGTTTGGCCGGGGAAAGATGTTCAATGGTCTGTAGATTGTGGAGACGATCGGCAAGCTTTACCAGGATGACCCGGTCATCCTTGGCCACGGCCACTATAAGTTTTTGAACATTGGCAGCCTGTTTTTGTACGGTCGGATCCAGGTTCAACTCAGTTATTTTGGTTACACCATCTACGATACCGGCTATTTCATGCCCGAATTTCTTCTGGATGCTTTTATAGACGATCCCTTCTGTATCCTCGATTGAATCATGCAGCAAGGCCGCGATTATGATGTCTGAATGGAGCTGTTTGTCAGCAAGAATATTGGCTACTGCAACCAGATGCGTAAAATAGGGTTCACCAGATTTCCTTTTCTGGTCCTTATGGCATTCAAAGGCGAAATAATAGGCTTCCCTGACCTTCTCGGTGTCAGGATGGGCCTCATAGGAGGATATTTTCGCTAATAATTCCTCTAGGACATTATCCCAGTCATACTCAATGGTATTGTCACCATTGGTAATTTTATTTTTCTCCGTCCTCGTCACTAAGACTGCCCATATCATCTTCAAATGGGGTAAAGGAAAAATCCCTGGTTCCCTTTATGCCGCCATAGTCGGAGGAATCCAATCCCAATTGGAAGTTGAACTCCTCTTCATCAAGAGGGGGTGTTTCAGCATGTTTCTGATGCTTGTATACAGCTCTTTGGTGAAGAGAATCTACCGGTTGTGTTCCCTCGGCGATTTCTCTCAGGGCAACCACCGTATGTTTGTCATTATCCAGTTCAACGGTTGGATAATCACCATTCGACAATTCCTTTGCCCTCTGGGCTGCCAGCATAACCAACTTGAACCTGTTTGGTTCCTTTTCGATACAATCCTCTGTGGTGACACGAGCCATCTGGAAACTCCAAATTATTCCTTACAAACTTTTGTCTCTGATATATGCGCAAAACCTTTGTTTTCAACCTACCAAAGGGCATGTCATTTATTTTTGCTAGAGTCAATACACAATCAAGCAAGTCCTGAAAACAACATTTCCAAAAAGATTGTTGCCCGGGTTGGTAAATATCGTTCCTGATAGTTTGAACCAATTTTGAAGTCTGAAAAAGAATCTGAACAATTTTTTTCTTTTATTTTGAAATATATCAACTAACCTATAAATAACCGTTTATACTGATATAGAGGTAAACAAATCTGATGATTACACCTTCCGAAAAGCAAGATTTGGATCTTTACCTGATTTCCCCGAGAGGATTTTGTGCAGGTGTGGAAAGGGCGGTCGAAATAGTCGAACAATCCCTCGCCAAATGGGGGCCTCCCGTTTATGTCAGGCACGAAATCGTTCACAACAAGTTTGTTGTGGATACCCTTAGGGCAAAAGGTGTTGTCTTTGTGAAATCACTGGACGAGTGTCCTGATGATCGTCCGGTTGTTCTATCAGCCCATGGTGTGGCCCAATCGGTAATCAAGAAGGCAAAAAACCGCAATCTCAAGTTTTTTGATGCCATTTGTCCACTGGTTTCAAAGGTGCATGTTGAAATCCAGAGAAATCACAAGGAAGGATTGCAGAATGTGATGATAGGTCATGCCGGTCACCCGGAAACCTTGGGAACCTTGGGACAATTGCAATCTGGTGAAATTCACCTCGTTGAAACGGTTGACGATGTTGCCAAGCTCAATCCGAACAATCCTGACAAAATAGCTTATGTAACCCAGACGACCCTTTCAGTTGATGATATAGCTCCGATCATCGTTGCCCTCAAAGAAAGATTTCCAAATATCAAGGGGCCTCATAAGTCCGACATTTGTTATGCCACTACCAACCGTCAGGAAGCTGTAAAGAAGGCTGCACCTTTTATTGAATGTCTATTTGTCATAGGCAGCCCTAACTCCTCGAACACCAAGCGTCTGGTAGAAGTTGGTATTCAATCCGGTTGTGCCTTTTCCCTACTCATTTCAGGCCCCGATCAAATGGATTTGAATTTTATCAGGAGATTTAAAACCATCGGACTTACATCAGGTGCCAGTGCACCGGAAATTCTCGTTGAGCGATGCCAGGATTTCCTTAACAACCACTTCAATCTGAATTTTGTTTCACTTGAAACGATCAAGGAGAATGTAACCTTCAATTTGCCCAAGGAATTGCGAGCATAATCTTACCCTCGATCAAATTTCCACGCACCTCCAATGACAAGTGCCCTGATTTCAGTCGAGTACCATGCAGGCAAGGGTATAGGTCACTGGTCAGTTCTGATCAATCCACAATCCGATAATCCCATACAATCAACCAAGGAACTCACCGGGTCATTTGAAACTTCCTCCCTGCGAGAGGTTTATTTGTTGGCGGCCATTACAACCCTGTCTACATTACCTGAAGGAAATGAAGCGATTGCGGTATCCATCAACAGTTCGTATATTTTGGATTGTCTTGAGAGTAAGGCGAATAACCAGATTAATGAAAATTCACTCCCTTTATTCGAAGACCAGAGTCGTATCAATCAACTTTGGAATACCCTATACTATCTGAATTCAAGGAGAAACATCTCCTGGCAACTTTCAAATACCAAGGGTAGTGAAACCAAAAGAGAGGCTTTAACCAAGCCAAAGGGCATAACAAAGATACTACCAAGCAACAACACTACATATACTGTCTATACAGATGGTTCCTGCCTTGGTAATCCAGGTAAAGGTGGTTGGGGTGTAGTAGTAGAAGCCTGGTCTGGTGGGCAATTGAAGCAGATCTACGAAATGTCAGGCTTTGAAGAACATACGACAAACAATCGCATGGAAATAACCAGTGCTATTAAAGCCCTGGAAAGTCTCCCTGAAAATTCCGAGATAACAATTTATGCGGATAGCAAATACCTGATTGAAGGTATTACAAAATGGCTAGACAAATGGAAGTCCAACAACTGGAAATTGTCCTCTCGCAAACCAGTACAGAACAAGGAATTATGGCAAAAACTTGATGAAAATTCTTCAAGGCACTGTGTTACATGGCAATGGGTCAAGGGGCACGATAAAAATGAAGGTAATAACAGAGCAGACAAATTGGCAAATACTGCCGCAAAAGGAAATCAGGATATTTGAAAAACCATCTCCTGATCATTCAGACAATCCCTAGAACAACCTCGATTTTGGTTCCCCTTTTGCAACAAAACAGTATTCATTTATATGTTTGTAAAGGGTGTGATTCCTGTATTGCGGTGCATTTCCCGATCAAGCTGCCTTCCTTTTTTCATGCCATGGATTCCAATTGTCATTGGAAGGCTTTCTCCTCTTCAGTTCCTCCACGATATATTCCCAGGATTTGTCAAAACGGCCCGACTTGACCAACGAGCGAATGCCCAGAATGGCCTGACCACCGGCCATGCTCCAACGCATCCCCGACCTCTTCATCCGCTCCCCGACATGGGTCTTGTTGACGGCTTCCACATGACCCGAGCCAATCGGCAGGCCACGGCGCTTGAGATCCGCATACTGCATCCGTCCACGACGCTCGTTGAAGTAATTCCAAACCGTACGCAATTCCTCCCTTGACCCCTCGTCACCAGCACGGTTGCACAGACCCCGGATGGCTCCGAGAACACGGTCAACGCCATTGTCTTCCTCCAGCAGGATGGTACGCCACTTCCCGTACCATTCATCCTTCGAGACCGCATGCTCCGAAACTTTCGAAAGATAGGTCGTCGCATGGTAAAAGTCGACAATCTCCTCATCGACTTCCTGGCCGGACAAAAAAGTCCAGTTGTCCTTCGCACCATCAGCGGCACCGACACTGGTCAGGTCCGGACGCTTCTCCATGATCACATTGAACTCGTCCGACAGCCATTTCTTCAATGTCCCCTTCAGATGTTCCGGCATCCAGCCAGAGCTGATCGTGTGCAGGGGTTCGCCGTCACCGTCAAGAAAGGTCACCGTCCCGCAGGAAGCTTCCCGCCAGTTGCCCTTGTGTCCATCATCCCCGGTCATGCCGATCGGATGTTCACCGGGCCGAAGAAGGACATAGACACCATCAAGGGACAGGACAACACTCCTTGCACCCTCGGGAATGTCCTCGTCACCACGGATATCGGCAAGTGCCTTGACCGATACATTCCGCCAGGACCAGTCAACCATCCGCGACAGTTTCTGCCAGGTGGAAACCGCAGGGGATTCGCCGACGAAACCGTCAAAAATGTCCTTGGCAGTCCTGACCGGCATCTCCGCAAGCAAACGGGTCACCATCCTGCCGACGGGAATCGTCATCCTTCCGGCCAGCAGCCCAAGACCCTCGTCAGTGGGGCAGACCGAGTTCCGGACCTGACTGTTCCGGTACACCGAACGCGGGTATTCGACCTTGCCGAAAAGGCAGGTCAGGGTCCCCC
>WTGT01000124.1 GCA_011523445.1 Paracoccaceae bacterium | reverse complement strand
AAAAAACTGTTGATCCAGGTACTTTGCAATCTCAGGATTTTCTTTACCGGACCTGTTGTTCCACCTGTCTGAACGACAAAACAGGGTGGTGAACCAGAGGGATCATGGGCATGAGAACAATGATCAGCCTTGATGTTTTCCCCTTTTGGAAAAGGTTCGGGGGTTAATCGGAAGCAATAATTTCCTTCAACGGCACGAAACAGGTTGATAATACTTGAAACATGGTTGCGATCCAGATTGATTGCGACGAATGGTTGCTCTGGAAATTGATACGAAACAAGGTCAGTTCTCAGCTGTTTCTTTATTTCATCGGCATTCAGGAAAAAATTTTTCCCACTTAATACAGATGCTTGATGCCAGTTGAATTTCAAAGAATTCCTCAAAAAACGTAATTTCTGTAATTTACCTTGTTAATGGGTCAGTATGGAGTTGATACATCCTAACAGGTTTATTTGGATTGTTTGATTATAGTTATCAAGCAGGAGTTAAGGTAGTTGTTAGGTATATGAGAAAATAATCTATGGGTATGCTCAAGTTGGGTTAAATCTCTTTCTCTTGTAGTTTGGTTTGTAATTTATTGATGAAATGGTATTCGAAAACAGCTTAAAATGAATCCTAAATGAGGAATTCCATGGATTTTTGTATTCAGCTTTCACCTTACCTCCCCGAGAAATCTTATGGTGGTGCCAGATTATACTCTGATATGGTTGAATTGGCTGTTTTGGCAGAACAAGTCGGGTTTGAATCAGTCTCGACAACCGAACATCATTTGATCAATTGCCTGATGATGCCAGCACCACTGATCCTTGCCACGAAAATTGCGGCCCATACCCAAAAAATCAAAATACTGACTTCCGTAGTCGTCCTTCCATTGCACGATATGAGGGTTTTTGCAGGCGAAATCATAACAGCGGATATTTTCTGTCAGGGGAGATTGCTCTTGGGGGTTGGCCGGGGAGCATTTAAATATGAAATGGAAAGAATGGGAATTCCCATGGATGAAACCCGGGAAAGATTTGATGAATCCCTTGATGTCCTTAAGGCGTTGCTAAACGAGGAAGAAGTTTCGTGGAGTGGTAAATTTTACAAATTCGATGCTCTGACCATCATGCCTAGACCAATTGTTCTGGGATCTCCCGAAATCATGATGGCTGTTATGATACCCGAAGGAATATACCATTGTGTCCTGAGGGGGTTTCATATCCAGACAACTCCCTTGGCAGGAAATCACCAGCTATTGGTCAATCAGGTTGAAGCATTCAATAGAGGTAAGGAGGATCTGGGAAGAACTGAAAATTGCCCTACTCTCAGCTTGTCCAGACTTGCCCATTTTACCATGTCGGATAAAGATGCACTCTCCAAAATCGACTTGGCTTACACCTATTACAGTCGCTTTGATAATGTGTTTACTGGTCCTGGAATTGTTGAACATGGAATGATAAAACCCTTGCCAAGGAATCAAACCAAAGAGGAATTAGCAGAAAGCTTGTTGATTTGTGGCAAACAGGAAATGATAGACAAGCTGTCAGTATACTCTGATTTGGGGATAGACAGGATAATCCTGAATATAAATTTTGGTGCCGAACATTCGGAAATGATTGAAAATGTACACCGGATTGCAGAAGAAGTTATGCCATATTTTCAGTAAGAGGAGTTTGAAATCGTTATGCTGCCCAAGGTAGAAACTTGCCCCTATAACATTGAAGGAACGGGTCCAGCCATGTTTCTCATACATGGAATAGGAGCTTCCCGTGCAGCCTGGAACAATCTGGTACCCACGCTCAAGAACTACTTTACAATAATTTCTTATGATCTAAGGGGTCATGGAGCAGCATCTTTACCCGAAAAAGAGTTAGGTTTGGATGATCTTGTTGATGACCTGGAACAAATTCGTTGTGAGGTCAATATTAATCGTGCACATTTTGTCGGCCATTCGTTAGGTGGCATGATCGGGCCTGCCTATGCAAGGAGGTATCCTGAAAGGGTGATTTCATTAGGTTTGTTATCAACCGCAGCTTTTAGAACTAGTGATGATTCCTCCAAGGTATGGAAGGTTGTACAAGCAATGGAGTCTAGGGGGATTCCTCAAATATTGGAAACACTTACCGATCGGTGGTTTACAGACGAGTTTATCCAGTCTCATCCAGAGGTAGTTGAAAAGCGTTTGAATCAGGTTATTGCCACAAATCCCGAAGTGTTTCTGAATGTCTTCAGGATTTATGCCGGTACGGAAATGAAACCTTGGTTGCACGAAATCGAATGCCCCTGTCTTGTTCTTACGGGAGAGAATGATGGGGGTTGCAATCCTCGATTAAACCGTCAAATTGCATCGGCACTTGCCAATTCCGAACTGGTTATTCTGCCAGATCTTAAACACTCCATCCTATTGGAAGCAGGAGAAGAGGTGGGCCAGGAAATTGTCCACTTTTGCAGCAGTGTTTCATGAACTCCACGAAAAGTGGATTTGAATATTGAACTGGATTTCCTGGTGTAATACATCCACGACCAGAATGTTTCTGACCAGTTGATGTTCTGGATATTGCTAAATCATTGATTTACATTAATGATTGGGAATAACTCCAAGGGCCAATTAGGTGTCTGGAGAACTTAATTTCCTAGGAAATCATATTTGTTATATTTTCTTGTTGATCTATCCGATCATTTTTAATTGCTGGGAATGTATCTGTAGTCCTTTTATAATCGAAAATAGGTTTGTTTAAAATTTCAGATAGAGAATACACCCCACTTAATGAGTTTTGGTGTAATAGAATATCAGGTAATTGGATAAAAATTGAGGTTAGCATATGGTAGTTAACCCAACGAAAAAAATCTAATCGCATGGCACCTTTCAGCATTAAATACAACCTTGACACTTTTCGAGGCGATTTCTTCGGGGGCGTTACCTCGATGGTTGTGGCACTGCCGGTCTCACTTGGTTTTGGAATTGCCTCAGGGATGGGAGCAGCAGCCGGGCTTTACGGTGCCATAGCTGTTGGTTTTTTTGCTTCAGTGTTTGGCGGGACACGTTCCCAGATATCTGGTCCAACAGCACCCATGACCGTAGCAATGTCAGTCATTGTTACAAGTCATGCTTCCACTATCACGGAAGCTCTAGCGATTGTTGTATTGGCCGGTCTCTTCCAGATCCTTTTGGGAATCTCAAGGATAGGCCGTTTGGTCGTTTACACACCTTATGTTGTCGTTTCCGGCTTCATGTCTGGTATCGGTTTTATCGTTATCCTGATGCAATCGCTACCTTTGTTTGGTTCCTCAAGTGCCACTGGTGGGCCCATGGGGTCAGCACGAGCTCTTCCAGAAGCAGTGAACAGTATCAATGGCAATGCTTTCGTAATTGGTTTGATCACACTTGCTGTGGGTTTTCTTTGGCCAAAAAGGTTCTCACGATTTGCTCCAGGTCCTCTGGTTGCCCTTATTACTGGAACAATGTTAGGTATCTTGTGGTTCACGGAAGCACCTGTAATCGGACCTATTCCTGTTGGACTCCCTACAATGCAATTCGCTTTGCCATCGATTGGTTTTGTACTGTATTCATTGAAACCAGCTATCATCTTGGCAATGTTAGGCTCGGTTGACAGTCTTTTGACTTCTCTTGTGGCTGATTCTTTAACTGGAAAACGTCACAATCCGGACAAAGAATTGATCGGTCAGGGCATAGGTAACATGGTTGCAGGTTTTATTGGGGCTTTACCCGGTGCAGGGGCCACCATGGGTACGGTCATCAACATCCGTTCTGGAGGGTCAACCCCGGTATCAGGTGTGGTTCGAGCTTTACTCTTGTTTGGGCTGGTATTGGGCCTCGGTCGATTCGTTGAACCGATACCTCTTGCTGCCTTGGCCGGGGTACTGATCAAGGTTGGTTGGGATATCATCGACTGGCGAATGCTGGTCAGGGTTCACAGGCTAAGGCGTGAGCATCTCGTCGTATTAATGGTAACACTCTTCCTTACCGTATTTGTAGATTTGATCACTGCGGTTGCCATTGGATTGATCGCTGGTGGCATGGTACATGCACGGGGATTGGAAAAGTTGGAGCTTGACAGTGTGGTTTCGGTACCTTTGTTGGATACGAAATTGCTTGAAGAAGACGAGATGTCAAATCAAGATGACCTTCTTTCGGCAAGAGCTGGGATGGTGGCGTTGAGGGGTATGCTAAGTGTTGCGGCATCTCATAAGTTGGTCAGTGTGATCGGTCAAGATATCATTGAACACGAGGTTGTCATTTTTGATTTCTCGGACACGGTGTATATAGACGATAGTGCCGCTGTGGTGATAGGACAACTTCTGGAAGTTGCAGCCAATTCCAATACGGAATGCATAGTAGCTGGTCTGAGCAATGATGTGGCTTCCATACTGAACAGCCTCGACATCCTCGAAGGGATTCCATCCGATAGAATTGTCGGTACAATCAAGGATGCTCGAAAGGTTGTCAGGGAAATTCTGGAATTCAGTGAATGATTTGATTTTACCATTGCCAAAATACTGAGATTCAGAAATTAATCGTGAACCTCTTTGAATCTCATTGAAAGGGAAACAGGGCACAGATACAAACAAAAGGGTTCCATTGTCGATCTTTCAGATGAAGCATTTTTCTCAATTGATCGAAAAGACAACAAGCAACCGTATTAACCAAAAAACTAAGGTTAGCAGTACAAACAGACCTTCTTGTCATATATAGTGATTGGCTTTAAGCTTAGGAAAACACTATCCAACTATTATCCGGATAGGGGAAGTACCGGAGATGTCAATTTTATAACTTGGTTTGATAAACAATTGATTAAGAATTTTAATATATCCGAACCCTATGTATTGGTAATTGGAGGAGGTAACGCAGCGCTTTGTGCTGCAATCACGGCAAAGGAGGCAGGAGCATCTGTCTTGCTACTAGAAAGTGCACCTAAACCATACCGAGGAGGGAACAGTCGGCATACCAGGAATTTCAGATGCATGCATTCGGAGCCCTTGGGGGAATTGACCGGAAAGTATGAGGAGGAGGAATATTTCGATGACCTTTTGAAAGTAACGAAGGGCAAGACTGACGAAGGTCTGGCTCGAATGTGTATTCGTTCTTCGCAAGAGGTTTATGGCTGGATGCATGCCCATGGTGTTCGATTTCAACCATCGCTCTCAGGTACGCTTTCACTCAGCCGAACAAATGCCTTTTTTCTGGGAGGGGGAAAGGCACTTGTGAATGCCTATTACCGCAAGGCCATGGATTTGGGTGTTGAAGTTAGCTATGAATCCAATGTCAAACATCTCGAATATGACAACCGGCGGATCAAATCAGTTATTGCCGAAATAAACAACAAGGATGTCACCTTTAGACCTGCAGCGATTGTTGTTGCTTCGGGTGGATTCCAGGCAGATATTGACTGGTTGGCGAGTGCTTGGGGAGAAGCGGCACGAAATTTTTTGATAAGGGGTACGCCATATAACCGTGGTGTGGTATTGAAAAACCTTCTTGATCAGGGGATAATGAGTGTAGGTGACCCTACCCAATGCCATGCGGTGGCAATTGACGGGCGAGCACCCAAATACGATGGTGGTATCGTTACCCGTCTTGATTGTGTTCCTTTTGCCGCAGTGGTCAACAAAAACGGTGAAAGGTTTTATGATGAAGGCGAGGATGTCTGGCCAAAACGTTATGCAATATGGGGACGCCTAGTTGCAGCACAGCCCGATCAGGTAGGTTATGCAATTATCGATTCAAAATCGCTCGAACTTTTTATGCCGTCCGTTTTTCCACCTGTTCAGGGAAACACAATTGAGGAGTTGGCTCAAAAGATGCAACTGCCTTCATCAAGAATCAGGCGGACCATTGATGAATTTAATGCGTCCTGTCAGCCTGGGAATTTTCATCCTACCGAACTGGACGGGCTGTCGACCAGAGGATTGAATCCACCTAAATCCAATTGGGCACGCCCGATTAATGAACCTCCCTTTTATGGATATGAATTACGTCCTGGTGTTACATTCACCTATCTAGGTTTGAAAGTGGATGATCAGGCTAGGGTTCAGAGTAAAGAAGGCCCGGTGGAAAATCTTTGGGCTGCGGGTGAAATCATGGCAGGTTCAATCCTTGGTGAAGGTTATCTGGCTGGATTTGGAATGACTATTGGTACGGTATTTGGTCGACTTGCCGGGCAAGGAGCAGCGGAACATGTCAGATAATTCAATATTGGAAGCTCGAAGGCAGGCCGAGATTTGCAATGCATGTCGCTATTGCGAGGGTTATTGCTCGGTTTTTCCTGCCATGTTTGCTGAACGAAGTTTCTCTGACAGTAGCATTATCCAGTTGGCCAATTTGTGCCACAACTGCCGGGGGTGTTATTATGCCTGTCAATATACCCCACCCCACGAGTTTGCGATCAATCTTCCGGCTGCCTTGGATGAAGTAAGGTATGACAGTTGGAAGAAGTTCTCCTGGCCCCAAGGATTCGCCAACATGTTTGATCGGTCAGGTATGATCATGGTGGTGGTTTTGGCATGTTCTCTGGCCTTTCTGTTTTGGCTGGTAAATACATTCATACCCGAGGAAGGAGAAGGGTTTTATGCTCACATGTCGCACGGTCTTATGGTGATGATTTTTCTACCTTCCTTTCTATTGCCGTTAATTGCCACAGGAGTATCCATCAATCGTTATTGGCGATATATCGGGGGAAAAAAGATGACCTTGACGGAATTATGGCAGGCCAGCCTGGAGGCGATTACCCTGCGGAATCTCAAGGGAGGCCATGGTGATGGTTGTAATTTTGAAGATGAGGACCGCTATACCAAGACACGTTCAGCTTTGCATAAAATAACTTTTTGGGGTTTCCTGATGTGTTTCGGTTCAACCACGGCTGGCACAATTCTGCATTATGCTTTCGGGCTTGAGGCACCCTATTCCTGGTATTCACTGCCTAAACTATTGGGTGTGCCGGGTGGAGTATTGCTTTGCCTAGGCACGGGAGGGCTGGCCTGGTTGAAAACCAAGGCAGATCCAAATTTGGGTGTTGCCCGGATCTGGGGTAGTGAGATGGCATTCATTCTGTTACTATTCTCAGTTAGTGCTACGGGCCTCCTGTTGTATGCAGCTACTGGAACAGCTTTGGTTGAATGGTTCCTGCCCATCCACCTTGGAACGGTACTAACCTTTTTCCTGGTTACACCTTACTCGAAAATGATACATGGATTTTACCGTATGGCTGCACTGGTCAAGAATCAAACCCGATCGGGATAGGCAAACAATACAGATGATCGTAACTGTCAATCTGTTGACACAATTCATTACCGTAAAATAACATCATAAATCCCATACAACCCGAAAACCCTGATGAGTTGTAGAGCTTTCGGGTGAATTACCTGTTCGGGCCGCTATCCGGTATCTGTAACAATAGCTCCGATGACAAATGAATGATCCTCCCTTGAGTAACTTGAATCCACGCATTTTGCTCATCCGTTGGCGAACATGTTTTTTTCGCGATTTCACCCAATAGGTATCCTGTGTCCACTCCCACACATTGCCAATCATGTTGTAAAGTCCGTGAGCATTGGGTTGATAGGATTTTGCCGGTGCTGTTGTCTTCCAACCATCCAAACCTGTGTTGAAATACGGAAAATCACCTTGCCAGATATTACAGGGGAAATTATCAGTATCATTGGGATCGGTATCTCCCCAAGGGAAAGGAACATCCCCTTGACCAGACCGGGCAGCATGTTCCCATTCTAACTCGCTCGGCAATCGTCCGCCAGCCCAAAGTGCATAGGCCGAGGCATCCGCGTGTGATACTTGAACAACCGGATGATCAGGATGCCAGAACTCAGCCTCGGTTCCCGGACCGTTAATGTCTTTCCAAGTCGCACCATCCACTCTTCGCCACCATCCTGCCCCTTGAACGCCTTGGGTGGCGGGAACCAGTTTGGAAACATCAGACCAAAAGACAAAGGACCAACCGTATCGCTCGGCATCGGTTACATATCCCGTTTCATCTACAAATTCCCGAAATTCCTGATTCGTCACTGCAGTTTGACCGATACGAAAAGGCTTCAGGCGTTTTTTACACAAGGGGTCCTCACCATCATCGGTAATTTGTGGCCGATTCGTACCCAAAAGGGCAATGCCACCAGGCACTTTGGCAGAGATAAAATCCGAATATGTTTTTTTCTTTTTTACCGCCTGTTCTCCCATCACACGCACATTTTCGGTACATGTGGGACTACAGCATGTTTTTTCAGAAGCTTGGCCTGTCATTTCGGAATCTCTATTATATCTGGAAAAATACCAGATTTTTCCATGAAATGTCTACAGGGGACGGCGGGCCAGAGAATAAATTTGACCGGTAGGTCCACCCACGGGGCGTGTAGCAAGATAGAATGCAAAATCGGCAACTTCATCAGGATGTTTAACACGTTCCCATGCAGGAAGGCCCTTCGGTAAGGCACTCATGTCCTGGGCAAGAATTTCCTCGGGTGTGCGTTCCTGACCTGGGGATGCATTGTCAAAAGTCGCAGTAGCTGTAGGCCCCGGTACCAGCGTATTTACATCTATATCTCTTGACCACAACTCATTGGCCAAACCCTCGGTCATCATATTCAACGCAGCCTTCGAGACATGATAGGCATTACTGTTTGCACCAGCACTATAACCCTTGCCGGAGGTGAGGTTGATAATCTTGCTTCCCTGACGCATAACCGCGAGCAAATGGTGGGTTATCAGATAGGGGCCACGGACGTTCACCTCCATGGTTTTCCACCATAGATCAGGGTCAGAATCTTCAAACGTGCCTCGTTCGAGATAGGCGCCGGCATTGTTGATAATCATGTCCACTGCACCGAATTTGTCAATGATTCGATTACAAAAACTTTTGACCTGTTCGGGGTTGGCCAAATCGACAGATAGGGTAAGGCAGGTGCGACCAAGTCGGCCAATAATAGAACTCACCTCATTCAGCTCTTTCTGCGAGCGGGCACAGAGTGCAACATCCGCACCTTCCTTGGCAAAACGCAATGCAATCGCTTTGCCGATACCTCGTCCAGCTCCAGTAATCACGGCGACCTTGCCACCCAAGGGTAAATCACCCATCCCGTTTTGCCTCCAATTTGGTCAATGTATTTTCGATTTCCTTCATCCCCATGTCCCAATCGACGGCACTTTGGGCTGTATAATGGGCTATGGGCAAAGCCCTTTGCAAACAATCAATCCCGTCCCATAGACGGGTGTCACAGATCATGACAAAGGGTTTGTTCTTTGTATTGCGTGCCTCTTCAAAGGTGTCAAGGAGTTCAGCCATATCCGTTCCACTGATTCGGCGAGCTTGAAAACCGAAGGCAGTGAATTTGTCGTCCACCGGTTCAACCCCCATGACATCTGCGGCATGGCCCGAAGCCTGCATATCGTTGTTGTCGACAATAAAACAGAGGTTGTCAAGCTTTTGATGTGCTGCGAACATGATCCCTTCCCAGACATTGCCCTCCTGTAGTTCACCATCGGAAAAGAGACAATAGACTCGCTGGTCCAAGCCTTGTTGGCGCAAACCCCAGGCCAGCCCAGCAGCCTGGCTTGGACCCTGACCCAGCGAACCTGCCGTAATCTCGAACCCCAGCTGACCCTCTATAGGGCTTTGATCAACTTTGGTTCCATCTACATTGTAGGTACGCAATTCTGCCATTGTATAGTGACCGGTTTCAGCCAGGACGCTGTAAGTCATGATTGCATCATGTCCATTAGACAGAACAAACCGGTCATGATACCAACCCTCATTATCCGGACGAAGTTCATCAAAATACAGACATGCGGCAATATCGGCAAGAGCCACCCCTTGAGCGGCATACCCTCCTCGCTGGCGACAAATTTCGAGCACATTGTGTCGGATTCTAGCAGCCATGATTTCCAAATCAAGTATTCTGCGGTCGTTTCTCACCGTACGCACTCCGCAATATTATTGGCCAGCGTTAGGGCATCAAGGCCAAGTTGTGTACGAATATAAGGCATGGTTCCACCAGGTGCCCACCGATTGGGCAGGCCAAAGCGTTTGACACGCGGTCCACCGCCAACATCAGAAATTATCTCGGCCACCAATGAGCCGAGCCCCGTGACGATTTGATGATTTTCCACCGTTACAATCTGATTGTGAGCAAAAGCAAAATCAACGATTTCATCCTCATTGACAGGTTTGATGGTTGGGACATGAAGGAGGGAATGATCAATCTCCTGTTCACTCAATAATTCCGAAGCCTCAAGTGCCCATTGGGTGCCAAGACCTGTTGCAATGATGCCGATTCCTTGGCCTTTCCTCAATGGGTAGGTTTTGCCAACCTCAAAGGAAAATTGTCTGTTATCAAGCAAACGCGGCGTATCACCGCGATGTCCACGAATGTAGGTGAGGCCGGGTCGGTCGACAGCAGCATCAAGGGCTTTACGAAAATCCGTCGAATCCATGGGATCAATTACGGTTGCATTGGGAATTGCACGTACCATACCAAGATCCTCGGCGGCTTGATGGTGGATTCGTGCCGGATTGGCGATACCTGGGGTAAAACCAATGGCAATATTGGTTGGTCCCGTTTTCCGATTTGTTCCAAGACCAGACCCGGAACCCATACAGATCATCATCTGATCATAGGCGCGTCTGGTGATATAACAGGCAAAACAGGTTGCCACCGGAATCAACCCTGATTTTGCGACACCGGCAGCCACGGCGAGTAGGTTTTGCTCGGCCATACCCACATCAAGATGCTGTTCCGGCAGTTCGTTTTTCACACGAACCACCTGGCAATATTTACTTAGATCGGCACTCATGATCACCACATCCTTGCGACGTCGGCAGAGATCATAGCTAATCTCGTCGAATGGTGCAGGATCAAAACTACGCGCACCTTTCAACAGCATAATTTACTCATGGTACATTGATGGAACTTGGTAAAAGGACCTTTTGGAGATAGACCTCGGCCTCTTCATGTGTCACCCAATCCGGCGGGGGAAAGTCGGCTGCCATACCCCAATCATCTCCGGTTGCTTTCATATGCGAATCCAATTTCGAATCAAATTCATCCATCAGTTTGGCATAGGCGGGATCATTAACCAGATTATGTTGCTCATCCCGATCATTGCGTTGATCAAACAGCATGGCCCGGTAATCCTTGCGTCGCATGTAAAGCCAGTTCTTAGTGCGGACCCCTCGTTCAGCAAAGGGAGCAAATTCACGTGGATTGCCACCGGTTTGGGTAAAGACCTGGTACCAAATCGAATCACGTGCAGTTTCACTTGTACCTTCAAGAACCGGCAGATAGGATTGGCTATCTCGCCCGTCCGGCATTTCAATCCCCACGAGTTCTAATAGAGTGGCCATCATATCCACACCTACATCAACCATTGCATCGGTATGTTTTGGCTTGAACCGGGCCGGGTAACGGATGATCAGGGGTACATGCATCGCTGCACGGTATGCTTGATTCTTGATTCCACAAAATGACCCGTGTTGTCCACACATATCCCCATGGTCTGACATAAAGACAACCATCGTATCATCGGCTACTCCAAGCCCATCAAGCTGGTTGAGGATACGGCCAACATTCCAATCGATATTATGAATCATACCGTAATATTCAGCGATGAACTCACGGATTTCCGCTTCGGTTTCAACTTCCCCGACCTTCTTGCTTTCATGAGAAGCATGGCTCTTGTGACCAGCCCTGCCATCTCCACCGCAAAGCACCTCATTACGGTACTTCTGTACCCTTGCCTGCAAATCGGAATCCGGTACACCTGGTGGGAGAGGTACCTCCTCGGGCTTGTAAATCCTGCGTAGATAATCAGGCATATCCATGGGAAAATGCGGTGGTCCATAACTGATGTATCCCAGAAATGGTTTACTATCCCCAGCCTTGACAGCAGTATCTATGAATTCCATCAGTTGATCTGTTTGATAATCAGGTTCATAGCGAGCTGAGTGATAAGCTTGACCGTTATCATCATAATATATCGAGGATCTGTAACTGTGACCACGGTTAAATCCAATAAAGTGATCAAAACCAAAGCGCCGGTTGGGTGGAACGAATCCCGGTTTGGGTCCACCCTCCAGATGCCATTTGCCAATATATCCGGTACTATAGCCTACTTCACGAAAATACTCGGCTAGAAATCCTTGCCCGTCTCGCAATGGGAAATGATTTTGTATCATCCCATGCCCCTGGGCATATTTGCCAGTCAATACTGAAGCACGGAAAGGGCAACAAAGTGGATAACTCGTGTAGGCTTCGCTGAAATGGACACCTTCCTTGGATAACCTGTCGATATTGGCAGTCTTGATTACAGGATTGCCAGCACAACCCATGGCATCATAACGCATCTGGTCGGCATAGATTATTAAAATGTTCGGTTGTCTGGTCATGCCTTGGTAGAACTTCTCCTGAACCGCGAAATAATCGGCCCCCACAAGATAGTCAACACCAGTATTGCATAGATTGTCAGGCCAATAGGTGTATTAAAGAACTCAAAAAATGATCCATCTGCGATGGTTAGCGACTGTCGTAAGGAGTTCTCCAGAATTGGACCCAAGACAAAGCCGATGGATAATGGCGCGATGGAATAGCCGAGTTTTCGTACCACATAACCAAGGATTCCAGCCCCCAGCAAAACACCCACATTGAAGAATGAATACGAAACGGAGTAAATTCCTACAAAACTCAACAGTAGCACTGTTGGTACAATAACAGATGTAGGTACCATGATAAGCCGTGCTGCAAAACGAATCGCTACCAGGCCAATAAACATCATTAGAATGTTGATCACGAACAAGCCAATGAATATTGCATACATCAAGTCAGGACGATCGCTAAAGAGCTTTGGACCAGGGGTAAGACCCTGTATCAGCAAGGCCCCAAGCAAAACTGCAGCGGCAGGGCTTCCTGGTACACCCAATGTCAATGTAGGTACCAAAGCTCCGCCAACAGTTGCATTATTGGCTGTCTCGGGGGCTATAATCCCTTCTGGAATACCGGTTCCATAAGCCTCGGGGTTCCTTGATCTACGCTTGGCCTCAGAATAGGCAAAAAATGCTCCGACTGCCGCACCCTCTCCGGGAATGATCCCAATGATTGTCCCGATTATTGAAGAACGCAAAATCACATCCTTAAGCCCTACCAAGGTTTTCAAGCCGGGCAGTTTAACCTTCAAACTTTCCATATTGAACCGGGTCTTCTGCAAGGCCCGCTCTGACCCGATCAAAACCTCGGAAACAGCGAACACGCCAACCAGAAATGGTACGAGTGGCAGACCTTCATAAAGATGATATGTGCCAAAGGTGAACCGTTCGGTACCATTCAACTCATCAAGGCCCCATGTAGTCAGAAAGATACCCAATGTACCCATCAATAGTCCCTTAGGCAGGCTCTTGCCAGCAACACGAACAACTACGATCAGGCCAAAGACACTGATTGCCAAGTATTCCCGTGGGCCGAACTTGACGGCAAGACTTGCCAATAAGGGTGAGATAACAACCAAGCAAACGACGCTGAACAACCCGCCGATGATTGAACCTGTCAGAGAAAAACCAAGTGCTTCCCCTCCCCTTCCTGCCTTGAACATCTTGTGTCCGTCCTGTACAGTCGCAATAGCCGCGCCGGTTCCAGGAATACCTACAGCGATTGCGGAGATCGAACCACCGTAAATTGCGGCTGAATAGATCCCAAGCAAAAGAATCATTGAGGGGATCGTTTCCATATAGAAGGTAAAAGGCAGGGCCAATGCGATTGCAATCGGTGGCCCCAAACCTGGCAAAATTCCGATCATCATTCCAAGAACAATCCCCACTACCAACAATGTGATGGTTAGTGGATCAGCCAGTAGGCCAAGTGAAATCATGAGTGCATTCAGATCAAACACCTTAGATCACACCAGATGAATCCCGAGAAGATAGGTAAAGACAAGATAGACACAACCTGTGAGTACCCAAACGGTTGCATAGATATATGGTTGTTTGATTCCCATGGCCAGCAACGACAAAGGCCCGAGCAGTATTGCCATGGGAATAAAACCAAAGTTCCGCCACGTGAGATAACACACAACCGAGACAATCAGCATTAAAATCCCTCGACGTGCGTCTCCTGCGTTGCCAAAGACTGTCTCTCCAGCATCACCACCCGCTTCCCCTTTGATTCCATATAGGTAACAGGTGATGATTGCACAGGCTATTATGGTACCAAGTATTAATTGCGGAAAAAATTTTGAAGGTAAGCCGGAACTCGCCAACAGACCGGAAGCTTCAAACCCTTCGGCAATCCATGCAAAATAAAAACTGACCAGAATGACCAAAACCGCAAAGACAGTATTGGCAATTCGTTGGCTGAGCATGAATTACCTCCTCAAATTATGGACACCGCACTTTCTCCCAGATCGTGCGGTGTCCAATTTTACAACACCTGTTATTTTTGGAGTAGGCCAAGCCCATCCAGTATAGGTGAATAAAGGTCAATACCGGCCTGGATCAAGGCCGTTGTTTCATCCACACCATGTACCCAGTTATAACCAACTGATTTTGGGACCTGAGAGATAAACTCTTCTTCTCCCATGGGCTTGGATGCTTCTAGCAACTTATCCACAATTTCCTGAGGCGTTCCAGCCTTGACGGCCAGACCACCATGGACCCAAACACCAGCTTCCTTACCGGGGAAGGCCTCGCCTACGGTACGTACGCCAGGAAGATCTTTCTCCATGTAGGGTTGCCGTGCATTATCAAGGATAATCAAGGGTCGAACCTCTCCGTCCTGATAAGCGTGGATAGAAGCAACTTGGCCAACGGCGACATCTACCTGACCACCGATCAATCCTGCCATGGTCGCAGGTACGGTTTTCAATGCCAGGGTTTTGAACTCCAGCCCAAACTCATTAGCCAACTGAACCGCTGACAGGTTGGGTGGCGCACCAAGATTGTTGACCCCGATGGTAAGTTTGTTTTCCTTGGCACCCTCAAGGAACTCCTCGAATGTAGTATAAGGGCTGTCACCACGTACATAGAGTGCATTTGAGGCCGAAATACCAGCAAAAAGAGGAATGAAATCCTCAAGCGGGGCATAGGGTGTTTCACGTGTTAATGGTACAATCATGAAGGATGGTGGAGACCAGTTGAACAAGGTGTAACCATCGGCAGGGGCCTCGACAACGGACATGGTCGCCGGGATGTGTGCTCCCCCAGGCTTGTTGACAACGTTGACCGGAACGCCAAGCTCTCGTGAAAGAACATCGGCATTCATACGCGCAACAATATCGGCGTTTCCGCCAGCTCCAAAACTAACTACATAGGTGATGGGTTTGTCTGGCCATTCAGCCATTGCTGCACCCATACTCAACCACAAAACCGCAAAACTCGAAACGGCAAATTTAATCAGGTTCATAATCTATCCTCCTACTTTTAGTGCCTCTAATTATTTCTGCATCATTAGAAAAAACTCGAAACTGTTTCATTACTCATTTTGAAGGCCGGAATTTCCAGATAAACTTGCCTAAATCTAACTTGGAAAGGCCTAAATGGTCTAGAAGTATGTATCTTTGCATTTACATAAATAAATGTCAAGACACTATTCTGATACATCATGAGAATTTTCAGTCAACGGTAAATTCCATATCAAACTCCAATAGATTGCTGGGGTAATAAAGTATTGCCGAGTATATCAGATGTCCATCAGTATCCATGAATTCCCTTGCTACACGAAATACTGCTGAATTTACCTTGATGCCAAGTGCCTCGGCCATGGCAAAATCGGCATAGGAAATGGTTACATTCTGTCTGGCCCTTGTGATTGAAATACCGAGATCCTTGAGAACCGATATAACTATTTCTTGCTCGAATCGCTCAGGTGCTCTTTCAAAAATACTGTCATCCAGCCTGATATCCACCTGGCAAAATGGTTTGCCCCATTTGGCATGAATACGGCGTATATAACGAAAATAGCGGCCATCATCAGCCTTTTCGATACTTGCGAATCGCTTGCGAACCGAAACCTTCATTTGATCGACCATGTCATATATTTGCGAAATTTCCATTTTCAGATGAAGCGTATGTTTCCTTGGCCGTTCAACATCTCTGACGAAGGTTCCTCGTCCGGATTGCTTTTCAATCAACCCTTCATCCTCAAGAGTATTCATCGCCTGTACCACGGTCATTCTGGCCACGCCCAACTGCTCTGCTAACTTGCGCAAGGTAGGTAGGCGGGCCCCCACCACAAGAGTACCAGACAATATCTGGTGACGTAGCACTTCAGCAACTTCGGCATGCAGGGGGACAGCTGTTCGTCGCATTGATTGAAGATCCATGTTGACAATCCTTCTGATTCAAAGGTATAAAGATATAGAACTTTATATTAGCATAAGTTACCCATGAATGTGAAACATAATCTACAGGAATTGACAAATATCGCGACTCGATTACGATTGCATGTGGTCGATATGGTAGCACCATCGGGACAAGGCTATGTGCAACAGGGGCTTGGTGCAGCGGATATCTTTACTACCCTCTATTTTGCCGAGGCAACCATGGATACTGCCAATCCATCCTGGCCAGACCGTGACCGCATTTTCCTGACAACAGCCCACAATACCGCGATATTCTATGCCACTCTGGCCGAAAGGGGATTTTTTGATGTAGAGGATTTAGCAACCTATGTCACCGATGGGTCGTCCTTGGAGATTAACTCATCCGAGCGAATGGGATCATTTGTCGAGGCCACTTGCGGTTCATTGGGACAGGGCCTGTCCGTGGCCGTCGGTTGTGCTTTGACAGCCAAGCGTCAAGGTCGAGCAAGTCGCTTTTACGTCATTCTTGGTGATGGTGAAATGCAGGAAGGCCAAGTATGGGAAGCTGCGATGTATGCTGGGGCTCAGAGGCTTGACAATCTTTGTGTAATCGTTGATTACAATTTTGTCCAATCAGAAGGGCCAATGAATCTTGTTATGTCACTTGAACCAGTCATGCACAAGATGGAAAGTTTTGGGTTTGCCTGTCAGGAAGTAGATGGCAACGATATTGAGTCTCTTCTAAGTGCCTATGATCTGGCACGGGAAACCAAGGGCAAGCCCAGCTTCATCAAGGCCAATACACTTATGGGCAAGGGGGTTGCCTCGCTCGAAGGTCTGATGTTTCACCAGCTTCGGTTTCCACCAGAAGTAGCTGCCAGTGCACGAGCCGAATTGGAGGCACAGTTATGAACGAGACTTTGACCCAATTGGAAGCAGCAGATTTCATCAACCGTTCATTCAAACCTTTACCACGAGCCTATGGGGATGCATTGGTTAGTGCAGCAAAGGCCGATTCTCGCATTGTTGCCTTATGTGCGGATCTGGTTCCCCCTACCGAAACAGACCTGTTCCGGGACGAACTGCCCGAACGGTTTCACAATGTCGGTATTGCCGAAGCAAATATGATCGGCATGGCGGGTGGCATGGCCAGGTGTGGTGAAATTCCTTTCTGCCATTCCTTTTGTGCTTTTATCACCAAACGCGTATTCGATCAGATCACCATGCAAGTCGCCTATCCGAACTTGCCGGTAAAAATTGTAGGTTTTCTGCCTGGTGTGGCTACTTTACTAGGTGTTACACATCAGGCCATCGAGGATGTCGCCATCATGCGTGCCGTTCCCAACATGGCCATTTTCGAACCTTCTGGACCTGAATATCACGCAACCATGGTCAAACTTGCACTTGATTGGGACGGACCCGTCTATCTGCGTATGAAACGCCCCGAAACCTCTCCAACAGATTTTACACCCCAAAGCCTGGAGATTGGCAAGGGTGTGATCAGGCGCGAGGGTTCCGATGTAACCATCATTTCTGCTGGGCTTTGTTTAGCTGAATCACTGACAGCAGCAGATACTCTTGCTAAAGAGGATATTGAAGCGCGGGTTATTGATATGGCCTCGATCAAGCCGATTGATCAGGCATTGATTCTTGAAAGTGCTGACAGAACCGGTGCGATCGTAACTGCCGAGAACCATAACATCATTGGTGGGCTTGGATCTGCTGTGGCAGAAATTCTCGTTGAGGAAGGCATTGGTTTACCCTTCAAAAGAGTGGGTATCAGGGATCAATTTTGTGAGGGTGGAACCACTGCATATCTAATGAACAAGTTCGGTCTGGACGCACCAGCAATCACGGTGGCCGTGCGTCAGGTGCTGGAGAAGAAAGGGTAGTTCGTGGATTTTAAATATGAATTCGGTTACAATGAAGTGACTGATAAGACCATCAACCCCGCTATTCCATCTGGACAACCAGGCGATGGATCAAATGCCCTAGGATCAAGGTTTGTTAATTTCAACACCACCGAACATGCTGCCGATTATGTCTGGTGAGATGGATTTCCAAGACACCATAAAAATTGCTCGGGTCAAGACCTTTCCTATCCGTACCTCGGGAGGCAACTCACCTAAAATGGCACTGGGGATCATGCCCACTCGTCCTGCCCTCCTAATCAAGATAGAAGACAATTCAGGCTGTTATGGCTGGGGAGAGATTTGGGCAAATTTTCCACCGCGTGCCAACACCCACAAAGCGAATATTGTCGAGGATGTCATTGAGACCCATTTACTGGGCTTTAGCTTTTCTGATCCACGCGAAGTCCAGGAGCTATTGCGTAATTCCTTGTCCGTTTTCTTTCTCCATATTGGCCAGTCACAAGTTTTTGAGCATATTCTGGCCGGTATTGATACGGCAATTTGGGATTTGGCATTGCGCCACAAAGGTGTCTCTTTTACAGAGTTCATGGGACTTGCTTCTAACAGGGCACGTTCCTATGCCTCTTCGATCAATGCCGAGGATCTTGGAAGATTTATTCCCTTACACGCTGAACTGGGACACACCCATTTCAAGCTCAAAATTGGCTTTGTCGAGCATGGTAATGCAAGAATCGTTGAAAACGCTGCCCGATTGGCCCCTGACGGGTCAAGTATAATGGTAGATAGCAATCAATCCTGGACGCTCGGACAAGCCAAAGTGGCTCTCAGGGACATTGAGGGTTTTGAACCCTATTTTGCCGAGGAAGCACTGCGTGCCGATGCACCCCTTTCAGACTGGGAGGAACTGGCAGATACCACAGCAATCCCACTCGCAGCAGGGGAAAATATTTATGGAATTGAAGATTTCCTCTCCATGACCTGTGCAGGCCTTAAGGTACTCCAACCAGATGTAGCCAAATGGGGCGGTGTTTCTGGTGCACTTGATCTGGCACAAAGAGCTCCCGAAGATGTGTTAATTTGGCCCCATTTCATGGGAACCGCCGTAGGTCAGGTTGCAGCCTTGTCGATCAGTGCTGCGATAGGCAAGAGTTCCACTTGCGAGGTTGATGTAAACGATAACCCTCTAAGGACTGATCTCTGTGGTGATGTGATTGCCATTAAAGGTGGTCATGTCGAATTACCTTCTAAACCAGGTCTCGTGCACCCACCCATCCTCAAAAACCTAATATCCTTTGCAGATCAAATTTAAGTGTATGAAACACGCCGCTGATTGGTTAAGCGATTTTGTAGAAATCGTTGCTACCGGTAATGGAACAAACATTTCCGAATTGTTTGTAGAAGGAGGATTCTGGCGGGATTATCTGTCTTTCGGTTGGAGTCTGCAAACCATTGAAGGGCGTGAAGCCATTGCAAAATTTGGTTCGGATTATGGGGCTATAACTAGCTTCAAGGCCGTACAATTCGAAGGGAAGCCTGATAGGAACGAAGGTTTCTTTCGTTTTCAAACTGGGGACGGACTAGGACGAGGTTATTTAAATGTTGAAGATGGCCTGTGCACCACACTGTTTACCATGCTCAATGATTTGCCGCACAAAAGCGATAAGGGAACCAAAGAGACTTCACCATACGTGCTTGTTGTGGGAGGTGGCCAGGCAGGTCTGGCCTTGGGTGCACAACTACAGGAACTTCGAGTACCCTACCTGATCATCGACAAATATCCACATGTAGGGGATCAGTGGCGCTTGCGTTATGACAGTCTGGTGTTGCATGATCCCATCTGGTACAATCACATGCCCTTCAAGCCCTTTCCCAAAAGTTGGCCTGTCTTCACACCAAAGGACATGATGGGAAACTGGTTGAAAGATTATGCCGAAGAACTGTCGCTCAACATCTGGACAGGTTCCACTCTGATCGGTGCTCATTATGATGGAAAGCAGGGAAACTGGCACACCAAGATTTGCAAGGAAGGTGAGACACAAATTCTGAAGCCGACCCATTTGGTGATGGCACTCGGTCTCTCGGGTTTTCCAAAGGTACCAAAATTTGAAGGGCAGGAAACCTTTGCCGGTAACCAATTACACTCCAGCGAATATAAAAGTGGTAGGGAATTTGCTAACAAAACCGTGGTCATTGTAGGTGCCAACAATTCGGCCCACGATATTGCCTCTGATCTGGCCATGAACGGATCGCATCCGATCATGATTCAACGCTCATCAACCTTGGTTGTCAACCAGCAGGATTATTGTGAACGAATATTGGGATCACTTTATTCGGCCAAGGCTGTGGCAAGAGGGATCTCTGTTGACAAGGCTGATATCCTGCAAGCCTCTGTTCCCCTTCGTCTTTTGGAGTCAAGACACCGGGCCATTTGGGATAGTATTCGCCGGGATCGCCAGAGCTTTTACCAACGTTTGATTGATGCCGGTTTTACCTTGGATTTTGCCGAGGATGGAACCGGTCTCGGTATGAAATACCGCCGTACAGCATCTGGATACTACATTGATGTGGGTGGTTCTGAAATGGTAATAGAAGGAAGCATCGAAATCCGCTCGGGTCACGGCATTGACCATCTTTCAAAGCATGCCATTCATTTGACAAGTGGCGAAGAAATCGAAACTGAAACAGTAATCTATGCCACTGGTTACGGAAACATGTCTGACTGGATTGCCGCCCTGATAGATGATGATACGGCCCGGCGCGTTGGTCCCTGTTGGGGCTACGGTTCCGGTACCAAAGGGGATCCAGGCCCCTGGTTAGGTGAACTGCGTAATATGTGGGTCGAAACCGCTCAGACAGGTTTATGGATGACAGGTGGCAATCTTAGTCAAGCAAGATTTTTTTCGCGCTTACTGGCACTGCAACTGGCAAAACGCTGGATATTGTCAGATTGAATTGCTTGTCACAATAAATGTGAGAACTTTCCTTTACTGATGGTGGGTTTCAGGCAAGATTTGAACACTTGTAAGAACAGCAGTCACAGCCAGTATGAAAAACACCAGGATGATTTCTACCAGTACTGAAAATTTAAGGTGTTTCAGAGCATCAACATCTCCAGCCCGCAAGGCTGGGACAAAACGTAGCTTGTTGCAAGCAGCCAGACCCAGCAGCCCTGTCACAATTACAACCTTGACAAGCAGGGTCTGACCATATCCAGTGGTAAATAAATTCTCGAAAGAATTTACCAGTTTATAAGCAAGCCAACCACCTGCGATCAATAATATCGGTACGAAATACAGTGCCCAACGACCAAATTGATGAGCGATCTTTTCGGTTGTTGTGAATTGCAAAGGATCTGAACTTAGTCTGTACAAGGGGAACAAAATTCCAACCCAGATGGCAATTCCTGCCAAATGGATGACAAGTAAAACCGCAAAAAGAAAGCCGGGAAGGTCTCCGACATGGCCAATAAAAAAGAATGACGACAGTACAATAATACTGCCAGAAATTTTAAAGCCATCGCTTATTTTACCGGCAAAAAACCCGATTATAATTAATGAGAAACCCAGTACACGTATTATTAGCGCATCGCCAACTGGAGTTTCAAATAGAATCCCGAGTATTTCGGCATCTAATACGCCAGCTAAATCACCAGTCAATTGTGCGCCTGTCAAGGCAAAGACAGACAATGCAGAAACCAATCCAATAGCAGCAAATTGGATAGTCAACTGGCGGCCATTGAAAGCTGTTCGAGCCTGATTTGTTTCAAAAAATGTTAAATAGAAAACTGTACCCGAGGCAAACAAAGCACCCATGTAAAATGTTAGCTTTGATATGATCGTAAGAAGGATCAATAAGTCCATCTGTAACTATTCTATTACAGTAAAAGTGAAGGATCCATTCATAGGATGACCATCCTGTCCAAGAGCGCGCCAGAATATGCCATAAATCCCGGCACCCATTGTCTCGATGGTCAGGGTAAACTCCTTCTGGAATTTCTTATATTCGGAAATGTCGATTTTCACAATAGGATGATCTTCATACTGCATTTCCACTTTAGTCAATCGAACTTTGCTTATCATATGGATCGTAATAGTTTCGGGAACTTCCTCCAGTATAGCCTCATTATCAGGTATGGTCATTTCGATATCGGAATGTGCCAAAGCCTGTGAAAATACAGCTGTACCAAATGAAACAAGTGTTAGCAGTTTGAGAAAGTGGTTCATTATTTTCCCCTTTTGCTTGGACAGCTATTTGATTCCATTTGCCCTCTGCAACTCTCGGATATAGCTTATGATTGTAGAGACGTCACCCCGAGTTAAACCCTCTACAGGTGGCATGTCACCAAAGGGCCAATGGTGAGCAGGAACACCAAGTGCAACAGCACGTTGAATACTTTCGTTCCCATGGTGAGAAGGTTCATAAAACTTGTGTATCAATGGAGGTGCAATTCCCTTTTGCCCTACAGCATTTTGACCATGGCAAGAAGCACATTTTGCTTCAAAAATGCGTTTACCTATATTGGCATTTTCCGAAAACCGTTCTGGCAATACCACAGTTACCAATGCACCGTTTTGGCCTGCTTCATTTTCTCGTTCAATGCCCTGTTCATCATTTGTCATTGACAATTGGAGTACACCAAACCCAACCACAAGAATTGCCAATAAAAATAAAATCCACTTAATTTTATATTCCTTATAATAGGGGTATTAGGATGATTTTTAAAATTAAATACTTTTGCAAACCCCTGCAATAAAGATTATTGCAAATTTGGCCTTACATAGTGTTTTAACATTAAAAAAGTGCTTTGATTACAGCTTTCATATACAGCAATTTGATGTCCATTGGGAACTATCATTTCTGTCATGTTTCCTGACCTGCTTCCATACGAAGCACTGTTTTGGTTTCATTGAAACAAAATATTTAGAAAACAGGACGGCATATAGCAAATGCCGTCCATAGGATCTATTTCGACCTTGGTTAAAGGATTTCAAAGCGATCTGCGTTCATCACCTTTGTCCATGCGGCAATAAAGTCAGATACAAATTTTTCCCTGTTGTCATCTTGGGCGTAAACTTCAGCATAAGCACGTAGAATCGAATTTGAACCAAAGATAAGATCAACACGTGAGGCTGTCCATTTCACCTTGCCGGTTTTAAGATCACAAACGTGATATTCATTATTCCCAACTGGTTTCCAAGTATAGGCCATATCCGTCAAATGAACAAAAAAGTCATTGGTCAATGAGCCTTCCTGATTGGTAAATACACCATGCTTGCCATTGCCATGATTGGTACCTAGAACACGCATGCCTCCAATCAACACCGTCATTTCAGGTGCTGTAAGCCCCATTAACTGACTACGATCCAATAGAAGTTCTTCGGCATTTACTGAATAATCCTTCTTGAGCCAGTTCCTGAACCCATCATGGATTGGTTCCAGAACAGAAAATGAATCGGTATCTGTCATTTCGTCCGTGGCATCCCCACGTCCCGGTGAGAATGGTACATTTACATCAAAACCAGCTGCTTTGGCGGCTTGCTCAACTCCAACACTTCCCGCAAGGACAATCGTATCGGCAATACTGGCACCAGCCTCTTGCGCAAGTGGTTCCAAAACAGAAAGCACCTTTGAAAGGCGTTCAGGCTCATTGCCTTCCCAATCCTTCTGTGGGGCCAACCGAAGGCGGGCACCATTTGCACCCCCTCGCTTGTCTGACCCTCTGAAAGTACGGGCGCTATCCCAAGCTGTTGTAACCATTTCCGAGATACTCAAACCACAGTCAGCTATCTTTTGCTTCAAGGCATCAACATCGTAATTACTATTTCCAGCAGGGACCGGATCTTGCCAAATCAAGTCCTCATCGGGTACGTCAGGTCCGAAGTAACAAGCCTTGGGGCCCATATCACGGTGCGTCAGTTTAAAC
>WTGT01000159.1 GCA_011523445.1 Paracoccaceae bacterium | reverse complement strand
TATTCAGATGGTACTGTGTACACCGGACATCTTGTAAGCGGAAGCCCCGATGGCATTGGCAAAATGACTTGGAAGGATGGCAATATTTTTGACGGGAATTGGAAAGACGGAAGTTTTGTGGAGGGAATGGTTCAAATCCTTTTCGAAAATGATGACAACTATAAGGGTGAATTTCTGAATAACAATTTCAACGGAAAGGGAACCCTTATTCTTGGAGGTATAAGATCAACGGGGGAGTGGAAGGACGGCACTCTGAATGGGCAAGGGGAAATTCATTATCCGGATGGGACCATTATAATGGGAAACTTTGATTTGGGTGTCCTCTCCGGCTATGGAACCCAAAGTAATCCTAATGGTTTCATGTATGAGGGAAACTGGAACAATGGTCTGTTTGAAGGTGAAGGTAAGGCCACGTATGCAGATGGTTCTTCCTATGATGGTGAGTTCCTTCAAGGCAAGCCCCATGGGAAGGGTTATTTGATAACCAAGGATGGCGAACGATATGATGTTGTTTTCGAACATGGGGAAAATGTCGAGAGGACCATAGCTGGAAATTAGGATTTCAGTTGGTAGTTACTCGCTTATCTCAGGTATGTATTAACCATAGATAAACAATTGTTTTGCTATAGGCAACAACTGAGGGGAAAACGCTCAACGGGCAACTAGTTTATTCCTAACGGTAGAGCAATCAAGGTTGAGTGCACCGACTCCGAACTCTTCGTCAATACCCGGTTCACCGATGTCAATCGCGCAGTCTTTGAGCACCCTAACCACATCCTCTGCATCGTCCCAGAGTTGAGAAAGGTAGAAAGCGGCGGCACTGACGATCGGAGCTGCAAATGAGGTACCGTAGGTTTCTCCGACATACGGGGGTAATATTACCGTTATGCAAGCTTCCTTGACATCCCCACACCGTACGGCGTAATTGTAGGGAACGATTTCGCCGTTGTTGTCCACATCGCCCCAGGTGACGAATAGCACCTTACCTGTTTCGGCTGCAGCCAGTGTTTCCCTATATGTTGAGTGATTTTCCCTTCCGAATCCCCATGAAAATTGATCCATACGTCTCCAATCAGGGTGTTTGGATGAGAACAGGTAACGCTTGGAAGAAATGGGTCCGGCGTCTACATTGCTCGTGTTAGATATTATCGTGACAAACACGGTATTGTTCCGTCGGATTGTTTGGGCGGTACTAGGTGGCGCAAACGTTTCATCCCACGACAGATTTACGACCTTAAGGTCTTTTTTCTGGTTTGTGTCGGTACGATTGTTGAAAACCCTATTTGTCCAATAGGTACTTGGCTTGTTCGACCACCAGCCATTTACCTCGATCTTTCTTAGTAAATTTTCAGGAGGAACGCCAGCTTCGGACATTACGGCCTTGACCTTATTGAAGTGCCACGGTTGGATGAAAGGGTCATCACTGTCGACTTCAAAAATAAGCACTTTACCCGACATATCCCCACTAAGCTTTGTCCTGATGAAGTTTTCTCCCCTGAATGCCTGAAACGGCGAAGGAATGGGATCCAGATGGTTTACTCGGTTTACAGAACCTGCCGTAGCCACTTGCTCGGTTTTTAACTTCGATTGGGGGTTGCCCAGGTCCACAGCTTCCATTACGACTAGTTCCGACGTCTTATATGGTTGCGTATCTTCATTACTCATACACCCCGTAAGTAGTCCGAAAAGGACTCCCATCAGCACTATCGGTATTCTTATCTCACTATCTTTTTTCTTGGCTAACTGAATACCCACTATTTTCCAACGTATACTAAACTAAGAACAGTGATTCCTGTTAATTTCACTCATTTCGGATTTATATTTCCTGCCAAACATATTGAAAAGAACTAATATAAAACAAGCCTTTTTTGAGTGCGTTGATTCATTCTTGAACTTTATCAGATAATCGTTTATATACTGGGCATGGAAAATTTGCGGTTAAATAGAAATTCGATAGTAGTCGGATTAGTCCTCCTGCTACTAACCAGCCTCTGAACGTACCGTCCCCGGTGCATCGTTCAGAGGAGATTCCGCACCATAAATCCAGATAAACAAACAGGACTAATCAAAATGTTAAAAGATACAAAATTCGGGCAAGACCAATTACTCATATTTGATACGACATTGCGGGATGGAGAACAATCTCCGGGTGCTGCAATGACCCTTGAGAATAAAATCGAAATTGCCCGTCAACTCGATGAGATGGGTGTTGATATTATTGAAGCGGGATTCCCCATAGCTTCCGAGGGAGATTTTCTTGCTGTCTCCAAAATTTCTGAAATCATCAAAAATGCAACCGTATGCGGTCTTGCACGTTCTTCGATAGGTGATATTGATCGGGCAGGCGAAGCTCTCAAGAAAGCACGCAAGGCTCGTATCCATACATTTATTTCGACATCTGATCTCCATATGCAGTACAAACTTCAAATGTCCCGAGACCAAGTGCTTGAAGCAATTCATAAATCGGTCACACGGGCTTTGGACTACACTGATGATGTCCAGTGGTCACCGGAAGACGGAACCAGGACGGATCATGACTTTCTGGTGCTTTCAGTCAAAACCGCCCTCGATGCTGGAGCAAAGACGATAAACATCCCTGATACGGTTGGTTATACTGCTCCGGGTGAGAGTGCCTACATAATCAATATGCTGAGGGAAAGGATTCCCGAAATTGACAATGTTGTGATTTCAACCCATTGTCATAACGATCTTGGCATGGCGGTGGCGAATGCTCTGGCTGCGGTCAATGCCGGCGCAAGGCAGGTGGAATGCACGATCAATGGTCTTGGTGAGCGGGCCGGTAATGCAGCTTTGGAGGAAATCGTTATGGCCACCAGGGTGCGCAATGACATCATGCCCTACAAGACCAATATCGATACCACTAAAATCACCCACTTGAGTCGATTGGTTTCCGATGCAACTGGATTCCCCATCCAGTTCAACAAGGCGATCGTTGGGAAAAATGCATTTACCCATGAAGCTGGCATCCATCAGGATGGCATGCTTAAACATGCTGGTACCTATGAGATCATGAAACCCGAGGATATCGGGCTTATGGAATCCAGCCTTGTGCTCGGCAAACATTCGGGTCGGGCAGCAGTAAGAAAGAAACTCGAAGATTTGGGCTATGATATCGGTGATAATCGATTGAGTGATTTTTTCGTCAAATTCAAGAATTTGGCTGATCGGAAAAAAGAGGTCTATGATGATGACCTCATCGCCTTGATGCGTGAATCTACCGGTATGGCTGATGATGACAATTTGCGTGTCAAATACCTTAAGGTCGTCTGCGGTTCGGATTCACCCCAAAGTGCTGAATTGATCATGGATGTCAATGGGAGGGAAATGACAGCTCAGGCAACGGGTGATGGACCAGTCGATGCTTCGTTCAAGGCAGTTACAAAATTGTTTCCCCATAAAGCCAAACTGAAACTCTATCAGGTTCAGGCTGTAACCCAGGGTACCGATGCACAGGCAACAGTTACTGTTAAACTTGAAGAAAATGGTCATCTCGTTCTTGGACAATCCGCTGACACCGATACTGTTTATGCCTCTGTCAAGGCATATGTATCAGCTCTCAACAACTTGTTTAGAAGACGGGAAATCAAGACAAGCTGGAAAGAAGCACCGTAATATAAAGATTTTCGGTTT
This sequence comes from Paracoccaceae bacterium, assembly GCA_011523445.1. Taxonomy (GTDB): domain Bacteria; phylum Pseudomonadota; class Alphaproteobacteria; order Rhodobacterales; family Rhodobacteraceae; genus MPNP01. The sequence continues at coordinate 2,036 of WTGT01000159.1, read as the reverse complement.
TTTTCTGAAAAAACACTTTAACCGGATAAAGCCCTTTACCATCTAATTGGGGTACGAATATAATAATTGATCTATGTTATAATGTTTACATCAGAGGGTTAGGTTTGTCGTGAATTTTCTTCATCGTATCTTAAATATGTTTTCCTATGATCTTGCAATAGATCTGGGTACAGCAAATACCTTGGTTCATGTCAAGGGAGAGGGTATAGTAGTCGATGAACCTTCGGTCGTGGCCTATAACCTAGCCGATGGAAGCCGCAAGGTTCTGGCAGTAGGCAACGAAGCGAAACTGATGCAGGGACGAACGCCCAAATCAATCGAGGTTATCCGTCCTCTCAGATACGGGGTTATTGCGGATTTTCAGGTGGCTGAGGATATGATCAAATACTTTATCCGCAAGGTCCACCATCGAAGGACTCTGGCCAAGCCTAGAATTCTCGTCTGTGTACCGCATGGGGCAACAGCGGTGGAAAAAAGGGCTATTCGGCAATCAGTACTTTCTGCCGGAGCCAGAACAGCCGGACTTATCCCTGAACCTATTGCTGCTGCATTGGGGGTCGGGATAAATTACAATACTCCGTATGGCGCAATGATCGTCGATATAGGTGGAGGAACAACTGAAGTGGCAGTGCTTTCACTGGGTGATATCGTTTATGCCAACTCGATCAGGATTGGTGGTGATGCCATGGATGATGCCTTGGTTGGTTATGTACTTGAAAATTGCAACATACACATAGGCTATTCGACCGCCGAGAAAATAAAAAAGACCATAGGTACAGCCAAACTACCGAAGGATGGTGAGGGCAAAACTTCAAAATTCTATGGCAGAACCAATGAAGGAGGCCATCCCAAGGAAATTCATATCAGCCAGAGGATGGTTGCAGAAGCCTTACGCAATCCCATCGAGCAAATAAGAAGGGCCGTTGCAGTGGCTCTCCAGATGACACCACCTGATTTATCAAGTGACCTTTTTGAAACGGGCATGATAATGACTGGGGGTGGAGCCATGCTGCAAGATTTTGACAAGGTACTTCGTGAACGGACCCATTTGGCTGTTACGGTCGCCGAGGAACCACTTAAATGTGTGGCTCTGGGTACAGGCATAGCCTTGAATAGTGAACAATCACTCCACCCGTTAATCGATTACCACAGCTAGAGGACCCTAGGCAAAACAGTTGCTTCAACCTGAAAATAATCAACAATCCACCGAATTTTACAAAGGGTCAATAAAGAGACTATTACTTTTAATTACCCTCATTATCCTGTTTTGCATTTTCCTTTTATGGAGGCTTGAAGGAACCCGGGTTGAAAGTGCCAGAGCCTCGATCGTCAATTTATTCGTACCAGTCATCGAATTGGGGCTACGACCATTCGAATATGCTGAAAACACAGCTGATGTCCTTGTTAATGCTGTCCAAAACCAGGTTTCACTGGATGACCTTGTACAGATGCGGAATGAACTAAATCAATGGAAGAATTATGCCTATTCACTTGAGGAAGAAAATGCCAAGCTCAAGAAATTGGTGAATTTTTCTGAAACTTCCGACTTTCAAACAATTTCTGCTGCCATGCTTGCCGATACCTCTTCACCCTTCAGACACTCGTACTTGATCAATGTAGGTAGCGAAAGGGGTGTGAAAAATGGTTATCCCGCCTCTGATGGTCTGGGTCTAATAGGCCGAATTACCAATACTTCACGCAAGTCGGCCAGGCTGATTCTATTGACCGACACATCAAGCAGGGTTCCAGTCAGAATATTACCATCCGGTAAAAAAGGTCTTGTTGTTGGAAACAATACTGCCAATCCGGATATTGAACTATTGGACAACCTAAACGGCATAAATCCGGGAGACAGGGTGTTGACCACTGGTGAAGGAGGAATCTTCCCTCCTGACCTGCTGGTGGGAACGGTTTCCGAAGGACCTGATGGTACGGTAGAAATAACACTTGCAACCGAATACAATAACCTGAAAATGATAAGTATAATTAAATACGAACCAGAATCGCTGGAAGAAACAGATGTTGATCTTTTGTCC
>WTGT01000134.1 GCA_011523445.1 Paracoccaceae bacterium | reverse complement strand
GGCTGGGGGTGATCCAAAAACTGGCAAAGCTGGTAAACCGGTGGCCATAGCATTGAATGGAACCTCCGTCGGGATCGGTTATGAAATTGCCATCAGCACTCATAGAATAATATGTGCAGATAACCCCAAAGCTAGCATCGGATTGCCCGAGATACTCGTAGGTATTTTTCCTGGAGGTGGTGGAACGACAAGGCTTGCCAGAAGATTGGGGATATTGGCTGCCGCGCCATTTATCCTGAAAGGTAAGACTCCCAAACCGAAAGATGCTTTGAATGCCGGGTTGGTTGATGAGGTAGTACCACCCGAGCTATTGCTCTCAAGAGCAAAGGAATGGGTACTTAACGCCACCCCGGACGATATAATCAAACCCTGGGATAAGAAAGGGTTCAAAATACCGGGAGGCAGTCCTTATGATAGGCAGGGATTCCTGAATTTTGCTGGAGCCAGCGCTTTGGTTGCAGGTGAAACACAATGTCTCTATCCAGCCGCACAAGCAGCAATTTCCACAATTTACGAAGGGATGATGCTGCCATTTGACCAGGCTATCAGGAATGAAGCCAAATGGTTTGCAAAGGTATTGGTAAACCCGTCTTCCTCAGCGATGATAAATACCCTGTTTGTCAATAAGAAACTATTGGAAAAAGGCCATCGCAGACCCAAGGATACACCTAAGCTGAATCTACTAAGTCTGGGAGTCATTGGTGCGGGCATGATGGGATCGGGAATTGCCCAGGTCGCTGCACAATCAGGATTAAGTGTATTCCTTGTCGATAAGGATGAAACGGCCCTTGAAAAAGGAAAAGGGAAGATTCAGAGCATCTTGGAAAAGGATGTAGCAAGAGGACGAATGTCAACTGAGAAGGCACAATCAACAATTGAGCAGATAAACTTTTCAACCGATCTGAGTGCATTGCGTGAGTGTAAATTTGTAATCGAGGCTGTTTTTGAAGATCCCGACATCAAAGCGGATATATTCAGACAGGTATCGAATATAGTTTCGGATGACTGCCTGATTGCCTCCAATACTTCTACTTTGCCGATTTCCGATTTGTCAAAATCCGTCTCAAAACCGGAACGCTTTGTCGGAATTCACTTCTTCAGCCCTGTTCAAAGAATGGCTCTGGTAGAAATTATAAAGAGCCGACAAACAAATGATCAATCGGTATCGCAGGCTTTTGACCTAGTGCGAAAGTTACGCAAAACACCCATCATTGTTAATGATTCCCGCTTCTTTTATGCCAACAGATGCATTATTCCCTATATCAATGAAGGCGTGTCCATGGTGGGTGAAGGATATCATCCCGCATTAATTGAAAATGCTGCCAAGCAGATTGGAATGCCTTTGGGGCCACTCCAGCTTATTGATGAAACTTCCCTCGAATTGGCAGTTCATATTGCCACTGCCTCCAGAGAGGCCTTGGGTGATGATTATATGGAGAATGATGCTGATCGAGTGGTATTCAAGCTGGCTGGTATCGGACGGTTGGGCCGTAAATCCAATGCCGGGTTTTACGAATATGATTCGAAGGGCAAAAGGCTTGGTTTATGGGAAGGTATCTGTAATCTCTTTCCTCCTTCATCAGAACAACCTTCGGTATCCACGGTAAAAGACAGGCTACTGGTCATTCAGGTTGTGGAAGCCATCAAGACCCTTCAAGAGGATATACTGGTTGATGTAAGGGAAGGTGATGTTGGGGCTATTTTCGGCTGGGGTTTTGCACCTTGGTCAGGTGGGCCATTTTCTTGGGTGGATACCCAGGGTATTGATCAAACCATTACCCTTTGTTCATCACTGAAAAACCAGTTTGGAAAGCGGTTCGAACCCCCTACCCTGCTACAGGAAATGAAACTGGACAAGCGGACTTTCTATTAACTCCTGAATGATCCTGCAGGGAAACTCTACGGGTGGGAAAAAGTTGAAATCCTGCTATAGTCAGGTTCAGGACTAATTTATGTAATTGTTTTGTGAGGAAATTATGGGGTGGTTGGAAGATGAAAGCGGTTTGGAACGCTGCGAAGCTAATTTTGTACCCTTAACACCACTTTCCCACCTCAATCGGGCAAAAAATGTTTATCCAGATCGTGAGGCCCTGGTTTACGGTTCCCGTCGATATAATTATTCAAAATACGCCGAAAGGATTTCCCGTCTTGCCTCCGGATTAAGCCGATTGGGTATCAATCCCGGTGATGTGGTATCGACCATCCTACCGAATACGATACCCCAAGTGGAGGCACATTTTGGTGTACCAGCCTGTGGTGCCGTATTGAATACAATTAATATCAGGCTGGACAAGGGTACGATTGAATACATCCTTGGACATGCCAATCCGAAATTGATTATTGTGGATAGTCAATTTCTTCCCTTGCTGGAGGAGGCGATCAATGAAAATGGCAATAAAGCCCCTATAATCATTGAGGCACATGATGAGTTGTCCGAATATGAGGCAAGTTCCAGATACATGGGGTATGAGGAGTTGGTCGCTTCGGGCAATCCAGACTTCGACTGGAATTTTCCCGATGATGAATGGGAAAGTATTTCACTGAATTATACCTCAGGAACAACCGGCAAGCCGAAAGGAGTTGTTTACCAGCATCGTGGAGCTTACCTGATGACCATGGGAACTGTTGTCAGCTGGCGATTGACCCTATTTCCAAAATTCCTCGCAATTGTTCCATTGTTTCATTGCAATGGCTGGAATCATTCCTGGATGATGCCTCTCCTTGGTGGAACTGTATTCTGTTGCCGGGATATTACCGCGAAATACATCTTTGATATGATTGCCGACGAAGGCATTTCCCATTTGGGTGGCGCACCGATCGTATTGAACATGCTTGCCAATGCCCCCGAGAAAGAAAGAAGAAAAATCAAGCATAAGGTGGAAGTCTTCACTGCAGGTGCACCTCCTGCCCCAGCTACATTGCAGGCTTTTGAATCCCTGAATTTCAATGTAACACAGGTTTATGGCTTGACTGAAACCTTCGGTCATATAACCGAATGTGTTTGGCAGGATAGTGAATGGGAGAAATTGAATCCTGATCAGAAAGCCGAAATCAAGGCACGGCAGGGCGTGGCCTTTCCACACATGGAGTATGTTGAGGTCTTGCATCCTGAAACCAAATCTCCCGTGCCCAATGACGGGCATACGACTGGAGAAATTTTCATTCGTGGCAATTCTGTCATGAAGGGATATTATCGTGATCCGAAAGCAACAAGGAATTCCTTTGATGGAGGTAAATTTGCCTCTGGTGATATAGCCGTTCAATTTCCGGACAGTTACATTCAAATTACCGATCGGGCAAAGGATATAATCATTTCCGGTGGAGAGAATGTTTCCTCGGTTGAGGTTGAGGGGATAATCATGAAACACCCTTCGGTTCTTCTTTGTGCCGTGGTCGCCAAGCCTGATCCCAAGTGGGGGGAAGTACCATTTGCATTTGTTGAGTTGAAGCCAGATGAAAATCCCACTTCAGATGAAATAATTGATTTCTGTCGTGAGCATCTGGCCGGATTTAAAACTCCGAAGGGAGTAAGTTTGGGAGAACTTCCGAAAACGGCCACTGGCAAAATCCAAAAGTTTCAATTGCGTGAGCGACTGAAAGAAACATAAGTGTTATACGTTTAACTTGGCATATCTCAGGATTGAATAGGACTGGATTCAAATGATTGCTTTCCCGGGTTATGTAATCCTTGAGTGTGAAGGATTATGGCAATCGCCAGAAACCACGACTAAGCAATCGGTCATTGTCAAATACGGCAGTCATACATTGACCTTTCTGTCTTCCGATGGAACGGGAACAGTATTGAGACATTGGTCATTGGATACCATAATCGAGCAACCTCCCAGCGAATACTATTACTGCTTTTCTCCAGATTCATCTGGAAATGAATTCATACTGATCAATGATGACCTGATGGTAAATGCCATCAGGGACCTTGTACAGGTGGAAGGTCAAGCTATCGAAAAACCCAGGGGTAATTTCTGGAAATTCTTTGGTAAATTCATTGCCTTCGTCCTGGTGATGGTCGGAATTACATACTATTACTCAGATTACATCGGACAGAATATCGCCCGAGCCATTGTTGGACCCAAGCGGACGGAAATCGGTGAAACCATTTACGCAAATATTCTTGAACTTGGAAATATCGAATGTTTGGTTGACGATACAATTGTGGATAAATTCGAAAACCGTCTTTTTCCTGAAACCAACTATGAAATCAGGCTTGTTTCAGGAGGGATACCTAGTGCAACAGTTTTGCCAGGTGGTATTGTTGTAATTAATGGTGCACAATTCAATCTATATGATGACAAGCCAGAAGTTTTTGCGGGTTATTTGCTTCTGGCCAATGAAAGGAACAGGATCAAGGATTCACTCATTGATTTCATGGAAACTGCCGGATTGCTGACCTCGCTCAGATTATTGTTGGGAAGAGAAATTTCACCCTACATTTATCAAGAATTTGCTACTGAACTTGCAAAACCATCCACAATCTATGTTCCCGAAGATATTCTGTACCGGAAGTTTTTGGAAAAAGGTATACCTCCCGATCCATTTTCAATATTTCTTTTATCCGAAGGCATGGACCCGGAACTGTTCACCGATGAGGATACTCTTGATGGTATCCCGCAACAACTGCTAGAAGACACTGAGTGGATCGAACTGCAAAATTCCTGTAACTGAATTCACTCAATCAGTACACCATTTTCCAAACAAACGACCCTATCCATCTGTTCTGCAAGACTGAGGTTGTGTGTAGCGATCAGGGCACTTATGCCAGAAACTTTTACCAGTTCCTTAATCACTTCAAAAACCTGTTGGGAATTATCCACATCCAGATTACCCGTAGGTTCGTCAGCCAGAAGCAAATTGGGTGAGTTAGCCAGGGACCGACAAATTGCGACTCTTTGTTGTTCACCACCAGACAATTCCGATGGACGATGATTTATCCTATCGCTCAAACCTACTCTCTCAAGCAATTCGCTAGCATGTTTACAGGCACTGGATTTGGCGATACCATTTGCAAGTTGTGGTATCATCACATTTTCCAGCGCATTGAATTCAGGTAACAAATGATGAAATTGGTAAACAATACCCACTTCCTTTCTCCTGACCTCCGTTCTGGCAGAATCTGAAGCCTTAGTCACATCCTTGCCATTAATTTCCAGAGATCCCTTGTCAAAGGATTCCAGTAAACCCAATATAAACAATAGGGTAGATTTTCCTGCTCCAGACGGGGCAAGCAGACCGACCACTTCCCCATGATTCATGTTAAGGTCAACGTCTTTCAGGACCATGACCTCATTGGGTTTTCCCAAATTATAGGATTTGCCAATACCCCTGGCAGTTAAAACCGAATCATTCATATCTGATGGCTTCACCTGGATACATATTGGCTGCTCTACTCGCTGGAATAAGGGTTACTCCATAGGTTAGAACCAATGATAGAATGACAGCAGACAAAACATCAAAAAATTCTATTTTTGCAGGAACATTTGAAAGAAATCTTACTGATGGGTCCCAGACATCACCGCCGGCCAGATAATTTACAAAGGTGAATATCGGGTCAATGTAAATTGCAAACAAGCACCCGAAAATAACACCTGCTATCGTCCCGGTTGTACCGATCAAGGCACCAAATATGAAGAAAATCCTCATGATTGATCCCCGGGTCAAACCAACGGACCTTAATATTCCAATGCTGCTGGACTTGTTTTTGACCAG
>WTGT01000227.1 GCA_011523445.1 Paracoccaceae bacterium | reverse complement strand
CCAGTAACGGCAGCGGCAGCAGCCATTGCCGGACTTACCAGATGGGTTCTACCACCTCTGCCCTGGCGTCCCTCAAAATTCCTGTTGGATGTAGAAGCACAGCGTTCGCCAGGTGCCAATTGATCCGGATTCATGCCGAGACACATGGAACAACCGGCCATTCTCCATTCAAACCCTGCATCCACCAATTGTTGGGCAATACCTTCCTTTTCAGCCTGTTCACGGACAAGTCCTGAACCTGGAACAATCATGGCCCGAAGACCGGACTTGACTTTCTTGCCCTTCATGATTTTGGCCACTTCCCGCAGATCCTCGATCCTTCCGTTGGTACAGGACCCGATGAAAACCGTATTGATATCTATGTCGGACAATCTCGTTCCGGGCTTGAGCCCCATATAATCCAGACTTCTCCTTACTGCATCAGCCTTCAATCCCTCGAATTCCTCAGGAGCAGGTACATAATCATCAATCGGCAAAACATCTTCAGGACTGGTGCCCCAGGTTACCACCGGTGAAATCGTTTCTCCTTCAATAATGACTTCCTTGTCAAAATAGGCCCCCTCGTCGGAATAGAGGGAATTCCAGAAGGTTTGGGCTATTTCAAATGAAGCCCCCTTGGGTGAATAGGGCCTTGATTTCAAATACTCGATGGCCTGATCATCTGGAGCAATCAAGCCAGCTCTAGCTCCTCCTTCGATTGCCATGTTGCAAACTGTCATTCGCCCTTCCATCGAAAGGTTTCTTATTACATCACCACAGTACTCGATGACATGACCTGTTGCGCCAGCCGTTCCTGTCTTGCCGATTATGGAAAGAGTAACATCCTTGGCAGTTACACCACGTCCCAAGGAACCGGTAATCTCGACCTTCATGTTTTTGGATTTTTTCTGGATGAGTGTTTGAGTCGCCAATACATGCTCAACTTCGCTGGTTCCTATACCATGTGCCAAGGCTCCAAAGGCTCCGTGGGTGGCCGTATGACTGTCACCGCATACGATTGTCATGCCAGGTTGGGTCAAACCCTGTTCGGGTCCTATGATATGTACGATACCCTGTCTTATGTCATTGACACCAAAATACTGTATGCCGAACTCCTCGGCATTGCGCTCCATGGCTTCCACCTGAATTCTGCTCTCCTCGTTTTCAATGCCCTTCTCCCTGCCAACATTGGTGGGAACGTTATGATCGGAAACGGCGATGGTCTTGTGCGGGGCCCTGACAGATCGTCCAGCCATCCTCAACCCGTCAAAGGCCTGGGGGCTTGTCACTTCATGGACAAGGTGCATATCGATGTAAATCAGGCAAGTACCATCCTCAGATTGGTGTACAACATGATCATCCCAAATCTTGTCGTAGAGGGTTCTCGGTTTTGACATTTTCTCAATCCTTGCTGGTTTGGTTCACAAAATCTTGAACAACAGATGGTAATTAATGAATTTACAAAAATAGTAGGGATTTGTTGAAATGCAAATTTGTTGAATTGTAACTTGTATAGGTGTATTATCGTAAAATATATCATTCCCTATTTCCACATGGAAAGGGCCTATAAGTTTATGGTCATTTCAAAATTCTGGTATATTTGTAGGATTTACAAATAATAGCATTAGCAAAAATATAATAATATTGAGTAGTTTGAGGCAGAGTGGTGAAAATAAGGTTCGTTTTTTGTTTTGTTTTTTGGGTTGCTTTAGCGACCCCCTTGTTATCACAGCAGGAGATTGAGGGCATTGATCAGATTAATGACTGGATAGTTTACAAAACTACCTCCTCCAGCGAACAATTGCACTGTGGCATAATGGCACAGCCAGCAAGCAGCTCCTATACCCAGAATGGAAAGACGGTCAAGGTTTCACGTGGTATTACCCGCCTTACAATATCGATTTTGGGAGGTCGGGGAGGTACCGAGCTCGTCTCCATTGAAGCCGGCTTCAATATCAGGCGAAAATCATCGGTATCACTGGTGATTGATGACAATCGGAAATTCAACCTACATCTTGATCCGGAAGATAAGATTTTGACCTATGCATGGCCATTGTATTCTGATGATGAAAAAATCGTATCTGCCTTGAAACGAGGAGGAAAAGCCGTGGTCACCATGCTTTCACAAAGGGGTACAACCGTAGTTGATACCTACTCCCTGAATGGTGTAACAGCAGGTTTGAAAAGAGCCGCTGTTGCCTGTCAATAATTTTTTTCCTGCAAGTAGGCAGAGTGTTTTCCCGCAAGGCTTCCGGAGCCGACTGAATCCATGACTCAAATTGAAAGTGACCAGAAAAACCTGATTGGTTTGACCCGATCATCCTTGTCTCAAACCCTGCTTGAGTTGGGTGTTCCGGAACGGAAATTGAAAATGAGGGTCGACCAATTATGGAACTGGGTCTATGTCAGGGGGTGTCGGGATTTTTGGGCAATGTCAAATCTGGCCAAGGATTTTCGGGATCTTCTGGACAAGAATTCGGTACTTCGGGTCCCTGAATGCAGAATAAGAAAAATCAGCATGGATGGTACCAGGAAATACCTTTTCAGAGGTGATGGGGGACATGAATTCGAAACGGTATTCATACCCGAGGAAGGTCGGGGAACCTTGTGCGTTTCATCCCAGGTAGGTTGTACCCTGAATTGTACCTTTTGTCATACAGGTACCCAGGCTTGGGTCAGAAATCTCACCGTTTCCGAAATTGTGGGTCAGATCATGGCTGTACGTGATGATTTGAATGAATGGCCCACAGTTGGAAGTACCTACACTTCGGAGCAAAGGTTGATTTCCAATGTCGTTTTGATGGGTATGGGAGAACCCTTGTATAATTTTGACAATGTTCGAGATGCAATGAAGATTGTCATGGATGGTGACGGGTTGAGCATTTCCAGAAGGCGGATTACCCTATCAACCGCAGGTGTGGTACCGGGTATCAAAAGGGCAGGCGAGGAAATTGGTTGTCGTCTGGCCATTTCCTTTCATGCCACGACTGATGAAATCAGGGACAAGATTGTTCCCATAAACAGAAAATGGAACATTGCCACCCTGCTGGAAGCTCTTCGGAATTATCCGAGATTGAACAATTCGGACAGGATAACCTTTGAATATGTCATGTTGAAAGACCTGAATGACAGTGAGGAGGATGCACGTCGTCTTGTTTCCCTCATCAGAAACATACCTGCCAAGGTTAATCTGATACCCTTCAACTCCTGGCCCGGGGCACAATTCGAACGGTCCACTCCGGAAAAAATTTCAAATTTTGCCAGAATCATATATAATTCAGGTTACCCATCACCAGTCAGAACTCCCCGCGGGGAAGATATTTTGGCTGCCTGTGGGCAATTGAAATCTGAGACTTCCCGCTTGCGGCGGAAAAGAATTTCTGTAAATTAAAAAAATAAATTAATTAGTTGACGTTCAGATGCAGACAATTACAAATTTCAGAGGGAACAGGGCGATTTTATTATTTTGGCGGGTTTTATTGTCAAAAATGAAATTGGGTATGATATTTCTGGTTTGCATCATGGTAATCGCTTCTTGCTCTGAAAAACAACCTGAATACAAGTCACAAAGAGTGACCAAATTGGAGGTTGATAAATCCGATCGTGAACTTCGGATCTACAACGGCCCGGATGTCATTCGTACCTTTGATATTGGATTGGGTTTCAGTCCTCAGGGCCACAAGAAAAAGGAAGGTGACGGAAAAACCCCACATGGTCGTTATTACATCGACCGAAAGAACCCCTTCAGTTCATTCCATTTGTCTTTGGGTATTTCGTATCCTAATGCTAGTGACAAGAGGCAGGCTTGGAAAAGAGGATATTCGCCAGGTGGTGATATCATGATCCATGGTCTTCCCAGTAATGGAGATATCCCTTCGAGTAGGGATTGGACGAGAGGATGTATAGCTGTTACCAACGCAGAGATTGAATACCTTTACAAGATAGTGGATGTAGGTACACCCATAATCATCTACGAATAGCCCCTGGTCCAAACTGTCTGTGATTGAAGAATTGTGAGGCAATAACGCTTTGCCCCTTTTTTGTTCCGTGCCTTTTTCTTCCCGAGTAATCAATCATTGCAATTCTTCGAAATCAGTAAACCCGGTTTCGAAAAACCTGATCATTGCCTATATTTCTTGGTAGCAGTAGTTTGAAATAAACAAGGTTATTAGGTACCAACCAACATTACCCACCAAATCCTTCCATCGCTATCCTGTTTCCACCCAATCCCCATTCTTCTCGCTTGGGGATCCAAGATATTTTGGCGGGATTCCTCTTCATTCAGCCAAGCACCCAAAATATCAAGTGGAACTTCAAAGGATTCGGCAATATTCTCACCAATCAATTCTCCCTCAAAACCAACTCTGGCAACCCTTGTTATCGGTGAAGATCGGTCTGATCCGAAATGCCAGGGGCGATTTTGCAAACTCATGTCTCTTGCATGTGTAAAGGCCGCTGCATTAAGTTCAGATGAATACCTCAACCTGGAAGCATCCGTGGATGCCCTTATATTGTTGATTGCTTCGAGCATTCGTCCCGGAATCAACCTTGCCTGCCTGTTGTCAATTCGATAAATCTTGGGATTGTAATTACTATCGTCTCTTGGAAGGTTGTCAAGGTCAGCCGTACAGGCTGCCAGAAAACCGAGTGTCACTAGAAATAATACGATTCTGGAGAATGTTTTTTTCAATTTTGTAGTCCGGTGAATTGTTCAATGATTGATTGTTTTAGTTTTCTTGTAAATATCCACAAAAAATTGTAAATGTGCAATACATAAACAATTAACAGAAAATTTACCCGATCAAGGGGTTACATAAATTGTAAAAATTGAGTTAATTGTATCTTAAAGCGTTCGAATTTATTGGGTAAACCTTATGAGCAGTTTGATTAGCAGAAGAAATTTTGGAAAATCACTCGGTGCCGGTCTCGGTTTTGCCATGTTGGGTGGAAATAGTGTTCTTGCCCAGAAAAGGCTGAGAAACATCTCTGGTTTTCGATATGAAGTTTGGGAAGATTACTTCAACGATCTCAAGCATGGCGCCATTCTGGCAGATACCAAGAACAGGGTTTTGCATTATTGGTCCGAGGATGAGTCAATCTATCATTTATTTCCGGTAAGTGTTCCCTTGACACCAGAGCTAACCAGGGTGGGATATACTGAAGTCATAAATAAAAAAGAAAATCCCAGTTGGACACCTACACAAGACATGTTACGAAGAAACCCCGATTGGCCAACATATATGCCTCCGGGACCTGATAATCCGATGGGAACACATGCCCTCTATCTTTCCTGGCAATATTACCGTATCCATGGAACTCATGATACCAGAAAGATTGGAAGACGTGCTTCGCAGGGATGCATTGGACTATATAACGAAGATATTGCCACGCTTTTTGATTTGGCAGAAGTTGGCACACAAGTCCTGTTGGTTTAATCTGTCGCGGTTTAACTGCTGTTTTTCCACCATTTGACTTGTTAAATGGCATTTATGCAGTTTGGTATCAATTCTATGCTCAAAATGTTTCACAGATTCACGGGTGTGACTATTGACCAAAAAAAATTTGATAGGTAATTTGATTTTTCTTATTTAAATCTGTAATCTTGAGTTTATGTTAGACAAACAAATTACATAATGGCATTTGTTTAATATTCGTTAAAATAAAATTTGGAGGATTGTATGAAGAAACTGGTTCTTGCAGTTGCGTTTGCAGGGTTGGCATTTGGTGCCAATGCCGGAGGTTTGGATG
>WTGT01000264.1 GCA_011523445.1 Paracoccaceae bacterium | reverse complement strand
TCCTTTAGGTTGTCCTTGATTGAACTCAGAAACTTGTCTTGGTGTGGCAGCTGCACTTCGGATTCCTTTTTTTGCTTTGCCTGCGCCTTCAGGATAGCCTCATCTAAACTCGTTTGCTTGCATAATCCAAGAGCAACCGGATCAATTGGCTGGATATTGCTGATATTCCAATGTGTTCGATTCCTGATTGCCTCAATCGTCGTTTTTGTCGTGCCGATGAGTTTGCAAATCTGACTATCAGCTATTTCAGGATGATTCTTGATCAACCAGAGAATTGCACGTGGTCGGTCCTGCCTTTTGGCAACGGGTGTATATCTGGTACCTGTTCTTTTCTTTTCATCCTTGACCATAGGTGGAATCTTCAATTGAAGTTCATAATTGGGATCCGCTTCCCCCTTCTCGATTTCAGATTTGTCGATTTGGTTGCCTGCTATGGGGTCAATGCCCAAAATTCCCACTGCAACATCTTCGTTGGCAATCCCTTCAATTTCCAACAAATGCATACCGCAGAATTTCGCTATCTGGTCAAAAGTCAGTGATGTGTTATCAACCAACCATACGGCAGTTGCTTTAGCCATTATAGGTTTCATTACATTTCCATTAATTCAATAGTCCAGATCTGCAAGCCACAGGCCCACTACTCTTACATTCTGGAACTGGCATTTTTCAAAATAGTAGGTTCTTACTTATTTAGATTTCCAATACTATTTTTCCAATATGCTTGGAGGATTCCATTTTCTTATGAGCTTCAACAACCTCATCAAGTTTAAAAGTTGAATCCATAATGGGTTTTATCCGACCTGTTTCCAAATAAGGAAATACCTTTTCCATAAGGTCTTCAGCAATTCTTGCCTTGGCCAAATCTGATTGGGGACGAAGAGTACTACCGGTAATGGTTAATCGTCTAACCATCAACTGGGCAAAGTTCAATTCAATTTTGGGGCCCTGCAAAAAAGCAATCTGAACCAGTCTTCCATCATCAGCCAAGATTTTTACATTTTTGGGAAGATAATCCCCACCCACCATATCCAAAATCAGATCAACTCCCTTTCTACCGGTAATACCCCTGATTTCTTCAACGAAATCCTGGTTTTTGTAGTTGATGACCAACTCAGCCCCAAGTTCCTTGCAAACCTCTGCTTTTTCAGCGGAACCCACTGTGGTAAATACTCTGGCTCCAAACAATTCAGCCAATTGAATTGCCGTGGTACCTATCCCGGAACTGCCACCATGTATCAGGATTGTTTCACCCGCTTTGAGACATCCCCGCATAAAAACATTGCTCCAGACGGTAAAGTAGGTTTCGCAAATAGCTGCTGCAGTATTGAAGTCCATTCCCGCAGGTACAGGCAAAGCATGGTTTTCGTGTGTCAGCGAATATTCAGCATAACCACCTCCGGGAAGAAGGGCACAAACCTCATCTCCAATTTTCCATCGAGTGACTCTTTCTCCGACTGCCACTATGGTTCCGGCACTTTCCAAACCCGGGAGATCGCTTGCCTCCTTTGGAGGATTATAAGAACCCGATCTCTGCAAAATATCCGGCCTGTTGACACCAGCACTTGCATTTTGAATCAGTATCTGATTACCCTCCGGGGTTGGGATTTCCCTTTGGTTGAGTTTTAATACTTCAGGTCCGCCAAAACTGGAAATCTCCACCACACGCATGGTTTTTGTCATTAATTGTTTTCCTCATTCGGCATCCAACCTGGATACCTGCTCTTGTCAACCCCTCCTCTTGTATTTCGTATTGGCAGTTTTTCAAGGGTTCTGAATAGAGGTTTGAAGATGGGATTTCCCTTTGCATGGGATTTTATCTTTTCAAATTCCATTACATCATTGATCCTGCGGTGAATAAATTCCCTCGTGTCAATGCAACCCTCACTTCGATCACCGATAAAGAACAAAAAGGTTGATGAAATTATTCCTGAAAGAATCATTCGCTTGGTGTACCAGTTGTAATCTTCGGAATCATCATCCATAAATGTCCAAATCTTGTCTGCCGTAGCCCAAACCAATTTGGTACCCGGCAGCATGTTTACGGGAAGCAAAAAGGTCGCCATAAGTTTTCTAATCAATATTTGATGAGATTCAACAACGGTAACCCTTAACCAGATTGCTTCGGCAATTTTTTCACTGTATCTCATTGCATAGAGATCAGCTTCGGCAAGAGCCTCCAACATTTTCTTGTCACCATATTCATGGAAATAAATTGGTAAATCCGCTTCTCCCTTGGGGAAAAGTCGATAACCGGTTTCCAAATCCAGGTTGGCATCTTCCAGAGCTGACTCGAAGGCAGCCTTGGTCCAACCATCAAAAGGCACATGTTGCAAGGCATGTTCCAGCACCTTATCCTTGATTGCTTCATCTTCCAAATTATCGCTCATTTTCTTCCTTCCATTTATTGTACTTTTTTCAAAACGCCCCAATCACAACAGTTTTGCTTTCAATTAAATTGTTTTACCAACAGGTTCTTTAAAATTAATAAAATGGATTTATTTAAACATTGAAGCAAATCCCTTACCTGATTTACTGAACAATATAAGGGATAAATGCTACAATACTATTTTTTTCTTGTTTGAAAGGTGGCTTGATTTTATGCAAGTAATAGTTCGTGACAATAATGTTGAACAGGCGATTAGAGTTCTGAAAAAGAAACTTCAAAGAGAAGGTGTTTTTAGGGAGATGAAACTTCGTCAGCATTATGAAAAACCTTCCCAAAAAAAAGCACGAGAAAAATCAGAGGCGATTAGAAGATCACGTAAGTTGGCCCGTAAGCGAGCCATGATGGAAGGTAATCTCTAAATTTTTTTCTCAATCTCTCCTTCAGATTGAACATCACCTACTTTCTAACTACAACCCCGTGAATAATACCATTGTGTTTTGTTCACTTTTTCCGATTGTCACGAATTATCCACAATATAATTATCATCAAATTCATTGATTTTAATGACCCAAATGTGGAAGAGTTACGGACCACCAAACTGTTTGAATTCATATCACTAACCTTTACTATGATATGAATATGTGGTTTAAGACGATTTAGGATACCAAGAATGAACAAGAAAAGTATGTCTTCCGCTGATGGAATCAAAGCCAATTCCAGCCAAGATGAATTCGGGGAACTTCAAATGTCTCCAGTAGAAATGCTCAATCTTGCTAACAGAACAGCAGAACTCGTGATTAAACGAATCCAGAATCTGCCCTCTGAAAATGCTTGGGATGGGGACTTTAGGGGGGAACTGGAAAATCGTTTGCTCGAAGCAGCACCGGAAACTGGGACCTCTGCTTTGGAAGTTATTGAACGGGCCATGAAAGAAGTGCTACCATATGCACTTCGACTCGATCATCCCCGTAGTTTTGCTTTTGTTTCTTCTTCGCCTACTTGGCCAGGTATACTGGCTGACTTTATTGCTTCAGCCTACAATCCAAACCTAGCAACTTGGTTGACGGCTAGTGGTCCTTCTCAATTGGAACTGGTGGTTATCGAATGGTTCCGGAGTTGGATTGGTTATCCAGAGAGTGCAGGTGGACTATTGGTGAGTGGAGGTTCAGCAGCAGCACTCAACGCTTTTGTTGCAGCAAGGGAAGCTGCTGGCAATCCAGAAAAACCTACTGTATACATGAGTGATCAGAGTCATAGCGCTCAGGTTCGTGCTGCCAGGATCGTGGGTGTAAACGAAAACTGCATTCGTAAAATTCCCGTTGACAAGAATTTTCGCCTGGATTTGAGGGAACTCATACGATCAGTATCTGAGGACCGTGCTGCCGGGTTCAATCCAATTGCCATCTGTGCAAATGCAGGTGCTGCTGGCAATGGGGCTATTGATCCACTTTACGAATTATCCGAATATTGTTCGAAAGAAAATATTTGGCTTCATGTTGATGCCGCTTATGGTGGATTCGCCTTGCTAACAAAAAAAGGTAAACAACTCCTACGAGGAATCGAAAAAGCCGATTCAATTGGTCTCGATGGCCACAAATGGCTTTTCCAGCCTTACGAAGTGGGTGGACTCATGGTTAAGGATGTACGAAATTTGGAAAATACTTTTGCAGTTCATCATGATGTTCTCCAAGATACTATTTGGGGAGCAAACCATCCCAACTTCTCGGATAAAAGTTACCAGCTCAGCCGTTCTTTCAGGGCATTGAAAGTATGGATGTCAATTCAGACATTTGGTTTGGCTGCATTTCGTCGTGCAGTTGAAAGAGGGATGGATTTTGCGGATCAATCAGAAAAATATATACAGGAAAGCAATATCCTGGAATTGCTGGCTCCCGCTTCTCTTGGGATCGTTTGCTTTCGGATCAATCCCGCTGATGAGAATCTGAATGAAGATTTGATAGAAGAAATCAACAGGACGGTACTTGCCCGGGTTTTTTGGGAGGACAATGCCATCATTTCCTCAACGCTTGTCGAAAAGAAATTTGCTTTACGACTCTGCATAATCAATCACAACACAACTTGGCAAGACGTAATGGAAACACTTGCTGTTATTGAACAATTTGGCAAAGAGGAATTATCCAAGGTCTGAATGCTTGGCAGACCGCCTTTAGTCATGTTGACTCTTGTCCAAAATGGTGGGAAAGGTCATCTGCCTACTCCCAAGGATATAATTTCAGATCATCCAAATGGGAGTAAATATCGTTATTGCCCGCTGAAAAAGACGAAGCCCTTTTCACTTTGCAGGCACTGCTTATCAACTGTTGAATATTGCGAGGAAAATCAGGACCAAAATTGCGATAACGATTACATTTCTTGAAAATTTTACAAAGGTGGAAAAATCCTTTTCGTTTTGCTCAACATCCATTGAACCATGTTTATATTCCGACACGAGGTTTCCCTTTATTTAACAAGTAGCAGGTCAATATTTCAAATTACCATTTGTTGGTTGTGCATTTATATAATCAAATTTTACTAGAACCCAACAAATTCACAATGCTTTATCAAAATATATAGCAAAAATGGATCCCTGATCGACTGGAAAAATTACTTCATTTGCCAGGTGAAATAACCTTCCTCATGATCGGTTCTGCTAATTTTTCCTTCCTTCCATAAATAATTCAGGTGGGCATATGCCTCGGCTGTTGCCAATCCGAATTCTCTTTCGGGTATTCTTCTTCCAAATAGGATTTCAAAGCACTCGATAACTGTTCTTGGCTCGGATACATAAGACAACAAACTGTCCAGACAGTCCATATGATGATCGATAAGTTGCCCCAGACGTTTCTTGACCCCCCTGAAGGGTGACTTGTGCCCAGCCAGTACAAGGGTTTCATTATTTGTTGATTCATAAAATATCCGACAAGATTCCAACCATTCCTTCAAAGGATTTGCTTCGGGCTCCGTTGCATAAACACCGATGTTGGGAGTAATATCTGGTAGAAACTGGTCCCCTGCCAAACACAAACTTCCATCCTCTGACCAAAAGGTTGCATGTGAGGGCGCATGGCCATGGCCAATCCTGACGATCCAGTTCCTTTTACCTATCATAATGGTATCTCCCTCGGATATTCTGGTGTATCCTAGGGGAATTTGATGAACCACGTCCGCAAAATTAAATGGTCTGGAATTTTTCCTTTCTTCCAGTTTCTCCTTGTCCAACCCTGCATTCTGAAAGTAGGAAATGGATTCATCAGTAGGTTTTTCCTGAACATCAAGAACCAGCATACGAGCCAACAACCAGGAAGTCCTGGTAGTAACTATTTCGGCATTAAATTCTGATCTAAACCAACCAGCCATACCCATATGGTCAGGGTGATAATGAGTTACTAT
>WTGT01000233.1 GCA_011523445.1 Paracoccaceae bacterium | reverse complement strand
GCTGGTGGTGGGTCGACAAATCAAACATGGAAACAGATCCGAGAAGTTACTCTGGGGCAAAAAATATTCAATGCCAATCATACCGAAGCGGCGGTTGGGTCTGCTAGGCTTGTATTAATGATGGGAAAGGATTTTGATTAATTCCCCCTGAAGATGACTAATGGCCATTACAAGAGTTCCTTGTGGTGGGAGGAACCAGTGAATTATTTCGATTCCAATAAGTTCATTTCAAAATCCACCGGGCAAACACCTGAACAAGTAAAAGTACCAGAATCAGTCGTAAGGCATGGTGTGAAATTACAAAAGCCATATCAGCATTGGCGACGATTGCAATAATACCCATTTCGGCCTGACCTCCGGGTAAATAGGCCAGAAGTGTATCCATCGGGGAAGTATCCAATAATCCGACTACTACAAACACAAAAAGAAGACTTACGAAACCAAGCAACAGGCAATATCCCAAGGCTGATAGAATGTATTGTCTTACCTCAACTCCGGTTACTCCACTGTAGCGGATGCCCACCCCCAGACCGATAAAGAACTGAGCTCCCCAGATGAATTCAACTGGTGGTCTGAAATGTATCAAATCGGTTAGGGTTAGGATCGAAGTCAGAACCATTGGTCCAAGAATTGATGCACCGGGAACCTTTAGTACTACAGCAAGTCTCCATCCAGTTATGGCAGCAAATATCATCAACCCTATTTCCAATATGGGAACCTGATTAATATGAACTCCTGGCAGGTGAGTAAGATCAATATCCCAAATGGTGGTTATAACAAATGGAACTACCAACATGATAACCAGTACTCTCGTTGCATGAATGAGTGACAGGGCCCTGACATTCGCCCCGGCGTTGTCCCCGAATACAAGCATTTCAACAAGTCCACCTGGAATGGAGCCATAATAGGATGTACCAGTATCAAATCCCAAGATTTTGAAGTAAAAATATCCCACAGTACAGATCACTAGCAAAAACAAGGGAATTATGATGAGGGATGCCCCTAGTTGACCAATTTCCGACAGAATTTCGGGTGTAAAGGTTGAACCTATGGCAACCCCCAGTACGGTCCTCATTAAGATACTGATCTTGTCAAATCCTTTTAGTCGGAAACCTATCAAGGCTGCTACCAAACAACCTAGCATAGGTCCAATTAAAAGCGGAATGGGAAGACCCAAGAGCAAGAAAACCGCACCTCCCAAAGATGCATAAGCCAGGGTTTTGATTTGGAGGAATGATATAATCTTGGAATTAAGCATTTTATTCATTTGCCAAAATTTCATACATCACTAAATCATGATGAGGGAGGTAAGTCACCTGTGATGGGTCTGTGATTTCTGTCCGGAATTACCCAATCCCGATTGAATGGATAGTATTTTCATTTTCTAACGGTTTCTATCCAATAGGAAAGGATATTGAAAAGGAATGTATGTACTTTTATCCGACCTGCAATAATTTATTTCCAAGGATCAGTGACTTATGCTGGGAAGAACAAGAAGGATTACTTGCATCAGGACAATCAATTCACGATTTGTGATTCTGGAAATCTTGTGAAAAAATTATTTAGTAACATGAATTGCCGATTATATATAGATCTGAGTTTTTGGAGGTTATCAGTTTGAACAGAAATACCTACACGATTGAAACGGTACAAAGTATGTTGAGGGAAGTTGATTACCTTTGTGATCGTTCACTTGCAACAACTGTATTTCTGGCCCTGAAACTCAACAGGCCTCTATTCCTTGAAGGAGAGGCAGGTGTAGGAAAAACTGAAATTGCCTTGGCTATATCCCGAGCCTTGGGACGAAAGTTGATTCGTCTTCAATGTTATGAAGGACTTGATACCGGATCGGCCGTTTACGAATGGAATTTTCCTGCCCAAATGGTAGCAATTAGAACTGCCGAGGCTGCTGGAAATCTTGAACGGAAAGGCCTTCAGGCAGAATTGTTTTCCGAAGAATACTTGATATCAAGGCCAATTCTGGAAGCATTAAGGAACCATGAGGAAGGCCCGCCGGTATTGCTTATTGACGAAATCGACCGAACGGATGAACCATTTGAAGCTTTTTTGCTTGAAGTACTTTCGGAATTTCAGGTCACCATCCCTGAGTTGGGTACCATCAAATCCAATGAACCTCCGATTGTCATACTTACTTCAAACCGAACTAGGGAAATCCATGATGCCTTGAAACGAAGGTGCTTCTATTACTGGGTCGATTTTCCTGATTTTGCAAGAGAACTCGAAATTATCCAGGTCAAGGTTCCGGAGGCTAGCGAAGCCTTTTCCAAGGAAATTGTTTCCTTCGTTCACTCGTTGCGAAGTGAGGAATTGTTCAAGAAACCAGGGGTTGCAGAATCCATAGACTGGGCAAAATGCCTGTTGGCACTTGATACCATTGCACTTTCTCCCGAGGTCATTTCCAATACTCTGGGTGCCTTGCTGAAATATCAGGATGATATTGCCAAGATCGACAGTTCGGAAAGCCAAAGAATCCTCGAGCAAGCCAGATCAAACCTGAAGGAAATTGCCTAGAATGAAAAACAGGGGCCAACGCCATTCACTTTTGAATATTTTGAGTCATACCAAAGCGGATATGGATTCATGAACCCCTACCACGAGTTTGACAAGGGTACGCTGGTTGATAATATTACCCATTTCGCAAGGGCATTGAGAACTTCTGGCCTGCCTATTGGTACAGGCCAAACGGTAAAGGCAATAAAGGCAGTTGAGACTGTTGGTTTGCAAACAAGGGATGATTTTTTCTCAGCCCTGCAATGTAGTTTAGTCAACAGACCTGATCAGATGGTTGTCTTTACCCAAACCTTTGAACTCTTCTGGCGAGATCCAAGATATCATGATCACATGATGTCCATGATGTTACCTGGTATTCGTGGAGCAAATGAAAAAAGGAATCCTGAAGCCGGCATGAAAAGAGCCGGTCAATCACTGATGGGCGAAAGTAAAAATCAAATAAATTACCCCGATAGTAATCAGGAGGCTGGTGAAGAATTGGAAGTGATATCCACTGGAACCACCTCCTATCAGGACCGGTTTAACTCCATGGATTTCGAGCAAATGTCCACTGAGGAAACAAAAGAGGCAAAACGAATCATTTCAGAATTGGAGTTGCCAATGAAGCAGTTGGTTTCCAGGCGATACAAGCCCAATCCCAAGGGAAGGGTTTCCGACTGGAAGAGTACCATGAAAATGGCTTCCAGAACCGGTGGTGAAACATTCAAATTGGGATACCAAAACCCAACCATACGATATCCCAATCTGGTAGCACTCTGTGATATATCGGGAAGCATGTCCACCTATTCGAGAATGCTCCTGCATTTCCTTCATTCAGTTACCAACTACCGAAAAAACCAATGGTCCAAGGTTCATTCCTTCACCTTTGGTACAAAATTGACCAATATTACCCGTAATTTGGCCATCAAGGATGTGGACCAGGCACTGGAATCTGCCGGACGGGAAGTTTCCGATTGGGAAGGGGGAACCAGAATTGGGGAATGTCTGAAGGAATTCAATTTCAAATGGTCGAGACGTGTTCTCGGACAGGGTGCACTAGTACTTTTGATCACTGACGGGCTTGAGAGTGGGGACATCACCCAGTTAAAGCAGGAAATGAAACGGCTTCAGTTGAGTGCCCGCAGATTGATTTGGGTTAATCCGCTTCTTCGTTGGGATAAATTTACCCCTAAAGCAAGGGGAATCAGTACCATGCTTCCTTGGGTTGATTGCTTCAAATCTGCCCATAACATCAATTCCCTCATCGGATTGTCAAAAGTACTTCACAATTCTTATGATGATGGTGATAAAACCAGATTGATGCAGACTTTGCACTGACTTGAAAGTTGGCCCTAATATTGACTTAGCCTGCCTGATAATAAAGACCATAAGTTTAACACACGATGAACAGACCTGAGCATGACAAAATTCCTGAAACTGCCCTGAAATGGCATCAGGATGGGGGATCGGCGATTGCTTCGGTTACCCAAACTTGGGGATCGGCTCCAAGGCCCGTCGGTAGTCAATTGGCAATAAGCTTGTCTGGAGAAATCGCCGGTTCGGTTTCGGGAGGGTGTGTAGAAGGTGCTGTCGTTGCCGAAGCCCTTGATGCCATGAAGACTATGCAACCAGTATTGCTGGAATTTGGGGTGGCGGATGAAGATGCCTTCGCAGTGGGTTTGGCTTGTGGAGGCAAAATCAAGGTACTGGTTGAACCCATTGCAGGTCCCTTGGGAATAACAGAGGAAATATTGCGTGATCTTGTTACTTACAGATCCCAGAATACTCCAGCAATAGTCAGGACATCCCTCGATACCTGGGAAAGTGCGGTAATACCACATGGTTCTCCACAAATGACGGAAGAACTCATGCACACACTCGAACTGGACAAAAGCGGAATGGTTGATAATGCTTTCATCAATGTGTTCAATCCGCCATTGAAACTGATTGTTGTTGGAGGTGTCCATATAGCCCAGCCGTTAATGCAGATTGCCCGACATTCTGGATATCAGACCATGATCATTGATCCAAGGGAATCATTCGGTTCGGAGGCAAGATTCCCTGGCGAAAGGATCAGTAATGAATGGCCTGACGAGGTCATTAGGGAAGTTTCTCCCGACCTCAGAACGGCGGTGGTAACCTTAACTCACGACCCCAAGATTGATGATCCAGCCATACTCGAAACCCTCAAGACTCCGGCTTTTTATATTGGTTGTCTGGGTTCAACTCGGACGCATGCCAAGCGACTGGCCAGATTGCGGGAGAAAGCGGTGCCCGAAGATCAACTTACAAGGATTCATGGGCCCATCGGCTTGGATATAGGTTCTCGCAGTCCCGCCGAAATAGCGATCGCCATCATGGCTGAAATTACCCAAACCCTTCGTTCGGGAAAAAGCAAAAATGAAATTTGACACCTGTCCTACAAGTGAGGGGCTTGGACATATATTGGCCCATTCAATTCATGTAGGTGGTAAAAAGGTTAAAAAGGGCAAGATACTCAATCGACAGGACATAGAAGTATTCCTGAATTCAGGTATTCAGGAAATCATGGTGGCCCGACTTGAGGAAGGTGATATTGGGGAAGATGAGGCAGCCTCCTATCTGGGAAAGAAATTGGTTTCAGTCGAACCATCGTTGTTTGCTTCTTCTCCGTTTACAGGAAGAGTAAACATCTATTCATCCGAGACCGGTTTGATCATATTCGATTCAAAACGTATTACGGATTTCAATCTGGTTGATGAGGCCATTACACTTGCCACCTTGCCCAGCCTTGCCAAGGTTGAAAAGAACCAGTTGGTCGGTACGATTAAAATCATCCCCTATGGTGTGGCCAAGTCAAAGGTTGTTGAGGCTGCAGAATTACTGGAGGGTATTGTTGGATTCAGGCAAGTGGAATTACATCAGGCTGATTTAATAATAACCACGCATTCGGGTAAAAGGGATAAACTTTCGGAGAAGGGCATTGAAGTTACGAGAGCACGTTTGCAAGGATTGGGGATTGCACTTGAACAGATTGTTTTTGTTTCACATGAAACAAGGGAATTGTCTGAGTCACTCAGGGAAACCAGATCACCACTGGTTCTGGTAATGACCTCTACGGCAACTTCGGATGCCAACGATACTGGTCCACGTGCCTTGCGCTTGGCTGGAGGAAAAGTAGTCAAGGTGGGAATACCGGTTGACCCGGGTAATTTGCTATTTTATGGCGAACTTGATTCTCAAAAGGTAATAGGACTACCCGGATGTGCCCGGTCACCTGCTTTGAACGGTGCAGATTGGGTATTGGAAAGAACAGTTTGCGGGATTGACATTTCCCCTGCCGATTTTGCTTCCATGGG
>WTGT01000305.1 GCA_011523445.1 Paracoccaceae bacterium | reverse complement strand
CCTCTGGAACGGTAGACAGATTTTCTGTCATGGCCTGGCCGGAGTCAATATCGCCAATGGACTCACCAAACTCCCAAGTGTTTGGCAAGGATATGTCCTCTTCCATACCGATTTTAACGTCCAAGTATTGATTTTTACGTGCTTCAACCAATCCCCTAGACTCGGTAACCTCTTTCTTCATCAAGGATGTTCCCAGATGGGCTGTTTCTTGTAGAAAACCACCTTCGGGTTGCGACAATCCCCGATCGCCTGAATCAAACTCCGGATTGCCTGAAATGTCCTTTGAAATATTATGGTCTGTTGGAGTGGAATCCTGATATTTTGCCAGATTTACCTGAATTTCGGCTATTTCCTCAAAACTTGTTTTGGCCAGATTCTGCCAGAATGCGATTTCCTTCCGCGAGATTTCCAGATCAGGCTTGCTTTCTAGAGTTTCCTGGAAGGGCTTTTCATTTCCAATCCTTGAAACCCTAGTTTCTGTTATAATATTTGTTATAACATCGGTTTGTTCTCGGGAATTCATGCCAGCTGAATCATCCGCTATTGTTTCGCTTATGTCAGGGGTATAAATGTGGTTTAACCTTTGATCTTCCTCGGTCACAATGGAAAAATATTGCAAGGCTTTTTGTGAGGCAGTTTCAGTGAACACAAAAAGATTTGCCAACAAAAAAACGATCAGGATTATCAACGCAAACATTATCTTGATCACCCAGGTTTTGCCAACAAGGGAAAAACCCGTGGGTTTGGACCATTTTACTACTGGCGATAAACTGCTAAATAGGTTTGTGCTTGCCTTATCATCCCTGCTATCCTCTTCTTGTAAGGATGAAGATGTTTGTTTGTCGTCTTTGTTTTCGGGATTTTTACCTGGTTGGATTTCCTGCATCAATTTATCCTTGACCTTGGTCCTTTTCTGCTTTTGTTCTTCCGATGTAGACTGCTCGGCAGGGCTTTCATAAGTCTTATCCACATTTTCATCCATTACCTTCGAATTCCACTCATCCAAAACTAGATTCTCCCCAGACCTCACTGGAATAGATGCCCTTTTGGTACGAGTAGATGTCTTTCTTTTTGTTTTGGTGGGTCCGTTTTTTTGCTTGACGATTTTACTGACTATTCCCCTTGGTTTACCTGAACCGGCTTTGGTCTTTTTGGTGCCTGAAGTGTTAGGATTTTCTGCAATGCTTTCCGAAATATTGGATCCAAGCCTTAATGTTCCTTCGATTGTCCTTTTGGACTGCTTGCCTGTTCCGGTTTTTTTCGTTGCTGCTTCATTCACATCTTGGACATTTGCTTTTTTCATTACTGTTTGGTCCTTAGTACGGGTTAAGTTAAATCAGGTTGTTTGTTGAACTGATAAACAGGATGCCGACAGGATGACCACTTTGGATGGTGATAAGTGGGCCCCTTAGACGTTGGTTGGCAATATCGGTCGAAATGGTATTGATACTTTTCGTCAGCCCGGCATATCCTGCCTGTTCCAGGGTCGAAGGTTCTTCAATCACAACCTGTGAATTCCCGATGACACCAAGCGTTGAACGGGGTTGAGCAAGACTTTCTGCCAGACCGGAAATAAATGATGTTGCAAACACCGGTCCATATCTTTGCAAGAGCCTTGGCTCAAACTTGCTGGCTATCAGTGATTGACCCTCAAATCCATCTATGGCCAGGGCCTTGACAGGAAATTCCTGACCTTCCAAATTTACCAACCTGTCAAAGGATACCAAAGCACCCCTGCTTCCGGGAGGTGTGTCAAATTGTCCTATCAACCTCCAGCCCCCGTATGGACCATTGGTAATTTCTACCAAAACAGGTCCAGGCAAATCCGAGGTTACCTCCGCCATGACTTCACCATAAAGGATGCTTCCCGCAGGGATCCTTTGTATCATGCCATCCTTCACACTATCGCCATCCTGATCTGGAAATACCTTTTCAGAATCGTTGTCATAAATTACTGATGGTGATGGGCGATTGGCTGATTGAATAGTCTGATCAGCAAAGAATCCCGTTTTCGGTGTTTGCACGACCAGGGTATTGGCAATGGCATTCATCTGATTGAGTATAGCCAGTCCATATTTTGATTGTTGTGGCGTTGCTTCTTTTTCCTCGTCTGACTTCTGATACGAAATACCTTCATCAATACTGTTTTGCCTTAAGCCCGAATTGGACCATTGACTTGTAGCTGAAACACTGACTTGAGTAGGTACACCCTCCTCAAAATTGGTTTGTGGGAGGGAGGTTTCCGAATTTAGGGAATAATTTAATTCGGCAAGCAAATTCTCCGAGGTGTTACCTTTGTCAGTTATCTCTGTATTATCCTGAGCATGGTAATCCCCGAACATTTCCGTTTCGGATTCCTGGTTTTGTACCGATGGAATTTCCTGATCCGCATGGGACCATGGGTGAGGGTCTGAAATCGTTTCGGTCTCAATAGTCTCTGTTACCACTTCTGGTATGAGAATGTAGGATTCACTAGTATTCTCGATCGAAGCCAGATTTTTCTGATTGGCAAGTTTTACCGTGTCCTGATACTGGTTGGAGTTTCTCTGGGTATCGCCACCAGGTGTTGTAATCATGTTGGGGATTCTGGCCAAAAGGGATATGTCCTCTTTAGTTGCCCGAATGCTTAGATATAAACCAACCCCCAAACCCAACAGAATAATGGCTACTCCAAGCGACTTTTGAAATCGAGGCTTGCGGGAATGGATTATTTTGCCGTCATTTACCTTTTGATTAGTTTTAATCCTGATAAGTGAAAATGAACGGACTAGACACTCCACAAAAGCCACGAGACGGGAACTGATAAATCGGGATATCATTGATTCAGTATCCTAATGGTAGCAAGGTAAAATTCATTGTTCGTTTTTTCCTTGGGGACCAAGAGTGACTTTAATTACCCGATCTCCTACGGAAAAAAGGAGGATGGAAGTGTAGGGCAATTGGTAGGAAACGACCCCGTCAGGACCAGTTAAGGATCCAAGCCAAGGAGGTGAAAGGAGCACATGCCTTGAACGTATGAACAGTTCTTCGCCCTTTACCCAACCCATTGCATTTATTCCATCAAGTTCAACCTTGCTGGCCTCCTCCTCGGTGAAGGAACCGGCCAATGCCTTCAGCAATTCCTGATTGCCGGGTAAGGGAAAATGATCTGCAGGATCAGGATTTGATATTCTGGCCTCCGGTCCCGGTCTGGTAATTTGAAAATTAACCTGATAGTGAACCGTTTCGGAAGATATTTCGACCTTCAATACCAATGGTGTTGCTTCCCCCTTGAGGGAAATAACCAGATTGGTTTGACCTACCCTTGCCAAGGGAGAAATTGTCAGTGAATTGGATTGATCTCCCAGTTGAAGTATCTCAAAATTGGTACCATCACCTACGATAAACTGATTGACTGGCCAAGGAGTGCCAGTCGCATCAAAAAAACCTACGGCTGAGGCTATTCCGGGTGTTACCCGAACCACCGGAGGTTCTCTGCCTGGATCAAGCGAGACCAGTTGAAAATCTAACAGCGGATTAGGTTCCGGTCGATTTGAAATGGCAACTTCATTCTCAAAATAGGCTGCAAGGAATTTGTCCACCATTTCAGGTGTCATGGGAAAGATACTTTCCAGGGCTTCATAAAATTCCGACAGTTTTTCCTCGGAAACCTCGTTTGGTGCCTCGGAATTATCTTCCTGTTCTTGTATCAATTCCTGGGCATAAACGGCGTCCGTTGGCAACCCTAGAAGAAGGGGAAAAACCGAGACAACCAAGAACTTAATGGTCTTCACCCTAAATTCCCTTACCTGGCTTCACGACAATCCTTGAAACACCTACTGCATCTGGCGCTTCCCAGGTTGGCAAGCGTTTCACAACCAATTCTGCCAGAAGCGAATCCCGACTGATTTCACTGGCTGATTCATAAGTTATAACCAACGGTATCTGGACTTCCCATGTGTAGTTTTTGCCTTGGGACAAACCGGAGCTTGTAATCACTGCTCCACTGGCAACCACCGTTGAGACAAGGCGATGATCTCGAATGTAACTCAACATTCCCGAAGTCTCCATGGCATCAAGGAAGTTATTCCATCCATCCGGCTTTTCAAAATACTTGGATGCACTGACCAAGTCGTTTCGCCAGTTGGCAAAGTCTATGGTCATGGCATGGGTTACTGCCTCGACCGCAAAATTGGTAACCTGTCCATCAGTCAGGAACGGTTTTGACAAGGGGACCAGTGGCAAGACTCCACCATCAACCCTGGTGGCAAAGTAAACCGGTTCCGGCTTGTGGTAGAGAACCACGAGGAAAGATACCAGAAGCAAAGCAGTGACAAGGACCATGACGAGAAGAGTTCTGGACATTCTTTCATGGCTTTTCATCCAAGTCTCATAACGACGTTGGACATGTTCCACCTCCCCATAATTTCTTCCGGTCTTCATGACAGGTATTCCTTGATTTCCGTTTGGGAATTAAATTTATCTACCTGTCGAAGGTCCAGGTTAGCGATACCTCACCGGAACTGGCATTGGTGGTGCAAAAACTTTCTGCTGAACCAGAAGTTATACCGTCAGTATCAGTTGCCGTTCCATCTGTCACGGAGGCAATACCGCTACCAATTGTTCCATTGCCCGACTCATCAAAGGGAATTATTCTGGTACAAACCCCTACAGGTACATCGGCCATTGCGATGGTAAATTGCCTTGTGGCACCGGTAACCGTGATGCTACCTCCAAACCCGTGGACCAAGGCATCCATGGTACCATCATTATCTGAATCCTCCAATATATTTGAGGGTGCTGCATTGGAAGCAATCAATAGAGAATTTATTCCGGTCGTTCCAAAGGTTGCCTGAGTTTGAAAAAGGGCTCTCACCTGGGTTTGCAAGGAGGCCATCGTTCGCACCATTTCATTGGTCTTGGCTGAAATCGATGCCTGCTGAAAGAACACTATTCCTCCGATTATGGTACCCAATGCCAAAACCGTGAAAAGGGCCGCCTCAATCAAGGTGGCACCTTTTTCACTCTGCTTTTTTTGAAGGGCTTTAAATCCAAATCCTTTTACCATCATCACATTAGTCTCCTAAGAAAATTTCGTGTTTGCTTAGGACCAACAATTCGACAGTATGATGAAACTCCCAACACTTATTTGTGGGTTGGTAAATTTAGTTGTGGATAACTTTTTGGGTGTGGGATTTGATGAACTTATGTTTTTGGCGCGGTCATTAACCATCTGATGGATTTGACCAAAGGCAAAACCTGCCTAAAATTGTGAGAATTTGTATGCCTAAATAGTATCTACTAGGGTGTAGACTCAATTTGTGTGAATTACATATTTAGTTGACAAACCCTTGTTGTGGTGAAAACCACCCCTTTGCAGTCGTTGTTCTTACAAGAATTACTGCTTGGTAATATTAATTACTGAATGGTAGTGTTATCTCTAACGGGGTAACAATTAGCATTGTCGGGGGACAAAGGAAAGCATTCGGCAAATTTAATCCAGGACTGTATTTTTCTTGCAACAGGCATGCTTCCAGCCCGTTCATGTCGAGCCGGATATTTGCCCGAAGCATTCCCGATCCGGATCAATCCTACCGAGCCTTTCCCGGGTTGTTGTTTGCCGAATTCCGACAGGAAACGGAAATCGCATTGCACCGGTCAAGCAGTCCAGTCCGTAATTGTCGGCAACATCAAGGTTTCCTGCAGAAACAATGTTTCGAACATTGCCCTTTTCCTCCTGCCTGAAACAGCAATTGAATTGGTGGTGGATTTCAATCCGTATCATCTGGATTTGCCTGTTGGCCTGAATCGGAAAAGGTGGACCTGAAGTGTTGCCAAAGCCTGGATGGATCATTCCCCCTGGCTCGATAAATCGGAATCAGGCCAATGATTCTCCTGAT
>WTGT01000271.1 GCA_011523445.1 Paracoccaceae bacterium | reverse complement strand
TTACAATATACTGTAGCAATTTACATTCCAGTCGACTGGAGTTGTGTTTAATCCAGCAAAAAAGGTGAAATACCACCAGGCCGATTATAATCAATCTATTTTAAAGAACTTATAATACACGGCCATTTAATTGGCAGTTTATAAATCACCTAGTTTTCAATACTTTTAAGTGCTTCGCGAATATAGATTAGGTTGTGTTTCCGAAGGAACCCCCAATTGTAAAAACTGATACCTTCCACACCTTGTTTGGCGATAAATGAAACTGTGGACTGGACTTCACCAGCAGAATTGAGATCGGGTGAGGAGGGTCTAATGATACACCTTAACCCATCTGTGGTTCCAAGACGTCGGTGAACATCAACAAGATCTGCAATTGCACGATGTGAATTTGGTTCGTAGAGACATATCTCCAGATGTCCAGCAACTTCTCTGAGATCCACCAAGTTACTACCTTCATACCATGCGTTAGCCGTCGGGCGACCCACTGATGGTATGACGCTTACGGCAATATGACTTGGAACTGTGTCCCTGATTTCCTTTACAAGGGATGTAACCACTTTGCATCTCCATGAAAGGAAGGCCCTTAATTCAGTATCAGTTGCCAAATCTGCCAACCAAAAACTTTCAGCCATGTCTTCCGGATAATCAATGTCATTGTCAAGATAAGTTTCAATCCAACTTCTTACTTGTTTTTGTAGCCCAGAAGCATCAATACCATTTTCTGCAGCCCCCTTGAGGCAATTGTTGCAGAAACATAGACCAAACAGGTTTACAAGCCATTGATTTGGTTTAACCAAATTGAATTCATGATGAAATCCATGTACGAATGGTGTAAATCCAGGCGATTCAATGGAAACACCCACTATTGGATAGTTCACTGCTACATCATTGGTAAGTGTTATGGCATATTCTCTTGCGTTAGGAGAGGAAGGGCAAAGATTGTAAATGTATCTGTCACCAAAGGCATTGGCGACACAATCTTCATGATTTTTTTCTCCATGTTTGGTGTTGTGTAGAAGAACAAGCCAGACATTGACATCAATTTCGGATTCCCGAACCAACTCACCCAGTATATCTCTGTCTTTGAGAATTGAATTTCGAATTGGCTTGATTTTCCCATAGCGAGATGGCTCATTGCAAAAATACACTGTTCCATCCTCTGGAAATACAACAGGAGATGAAGAACGAGGGTGAAGGAATTTTCCGGCATGGTAACTGCCAGCAATGGTTACGGTATTCAGACCAAGATTCTTAAATTCGTCAATCGAGACATCAATGCCTCGTTCAGCAATATCCCGAGCAAACGTGTAAATCGATTTCCAGTGAATCATTAGTGAAGCTTAATACTATATGGATCAATTCATAGACAATTTTATTCCAAATCCATATCAAAAGTAGCAGTTGACCATAAATTAAATCTCATGTGGATTATTGACAAGGGGCCAAAGTTTCCTCTTAAGGTTGCGGTAACCATTCTTGGATGGGTTATTTGGATATAACCCATCAATTGCAACATACATGATGTTGGAGGAGATATCTGAAAACGCATCATGGAAATGATTGGTGGACTTGACAACAAGAATGGCTTTTTCAATTGGAATAATGCCAAAATTTGAGAATACATCCGGACTAAATACTTGACTTCGAACAGTATTTAGGATGACATCTATGCCCTCAACATTGACCCAAACACTATCTCCCAGTGAGACAATACTATCTCCGAAGCTTTGTACAGCATCAACCATAATTCGGCAAACAGTGACTTGGGAATCAATAGGATCCCCACCTGCTTGGGACATTTTTCCACCAAAACGTAGATAAAGTTTCGTATTTTCACCTGCCGACATGCAAGTTCGAACCGCGATTGGATCCCAAATAGTGGCTAGTGCTGCATTTTGTACTTTTCTTCGGATCATCTCTCGTAATATAATGGTGGAATCACCTGGAACACCACCTCCGGGATTGTCCCAAACATCTGCAATCACAACAGGTTTGTCAGTTTTGGCCTGTGCCAAATCCATTGCTTTTCCAAGCGAAATCATGTCAGGCCGCGTCTTTCCCCTCATTGAGAATAGCTCAAGCCCAAGTTTTTTTGCCAATTCATCGCCCTCATTTTTTGCATTATTTGTTATCACGATGATTTTTGTACCAAGGTCTGGCACATCTGCGGCCATAAAACCATGAATAACGGATATGGAGAGGATATTACCTGTACCCTCAAGCATTTTAATTTTGTCCACAAAACTTCGCATGGGTTCTTGAGTTGTTGGGAATAAATCAATGAACCTGCAATCGAATGTAGAGATTTCTGGAATTATTTCTCTGTTATTTGCACGATGAACTAGACCAATCAAATCCTCAGCTGTTTCAACGAAATCCGTATGAGGAAACTCCTTAAAAACTGTTATCAAGTCAGCATTTTTTAGCTTTTTATCAGTTAGATGGCTGTGGGGGTCAAAAGTAACTCCCACTATAGTATCCTGACCGGCAATCTCACGAACCAACTCAATCAGTTCCCCTTCACAATCAAGGCATTCTTGAGACACCATAGCTCCGTGAAGCCCAAGCAGAACTATCTCTACTGGTAAGGCATTTTTAAGTTCTTTCAACAATTGATCTCGAAGACTTTCCCAGGTATTTTGATTGACAATACCACCTGGTTCAGCCCAAGTAGCTGTTCCCTCAATAAGAGTCCAGCCGTGCTCAACAGCTTTTGAGCGTGCAACCGTATAAATCGCACTGCATAGTGTGGGGGTTGATGGATGCATGTTGGGAAATGCATAAAAGCTATCCTTGAAATCACGAAGATCAGTCCGTAACGGCGAAAAAGTATTTGTTTCAGTTGCTATAGACCCTAGGAAAACTCTTTTTTGATCCATCATCTGATCCTTGCAGTAATTTGAAATTCACTGATCATGAACGCTCGTTCTACCTTTAAATCCCTTACGATTAAGAAATCCCAGACTGTATAATCTAGCAATGGCATTCGCATATCATAGCAATAACTTCAATTTGGTTAAATGTAAGTATATTACATGATTTTCATTATATCTATAAAAATTGTAATTAAATTACATTATAGCTGAATCACAAATTGATGATATATTTCGAATGATTCCAGTAAAAAATATATTGACCCTGATCCAGAGCTGGATGGGTCGGATTTTAATCATGTTGACTAGTCCAAGGCATAATATTAACTTGCGTAAGTAACTTACACTTTATGAAATTATTTTATTGTGATGAATGGTATAACACGATATGGAATGGCCGACGATGCCGCTGGTGGTACGCGACGCCCATTTTCAAAAGCGGTTCGTGCTGGGGATTTCGTTTATGTTTCTGGCCAGGTTCCTGTATTTAATGGCGAAATTGTTGGTGGTGGGATAATTGAGCAAACAGAACTGGTTATAAATAATATTGTTGAGATTCTAGAGTCCGCTGATTGCGGGTTGGAACATGTAGTGAAAGTTAATGTCTGGCTTGATGATCCCCGTGATTTCACAAGTTTTAATTCTGTTTTTGAACGTCATTTCTGCAATAATCCACCAGCCCGTTCGACAGTTCAATCCATGCTCATGGTTGATGTAAAGGTTGAGATGGATGTGATTGCTTATAAGCCTGTATAGTCCACAAAATTGTATTGCTGGAAAATGAGTAAAATTATCGACATAATTTCTCAGATGCGTAATTTGGATGGGAAGTTTCCGAAACGAGAACAAAGAGTTGCTGATTTTGTGCTATTGAATTTGGAACGTGCTGCTCACCTCAAGCAACATGAAATTGCGCAAGAAGCCAATGTTTCCGTAGCTACAGTAAATCGGTTTTGTCAAACAGTTGGCTGCAATGGGTTTCGTGATTTTAATATCAGGTTGGCCCAGAGTGCAACAATTAACCAACAATATCTTGGTGGTCCAAGCAGTACCAATTCAGAGCCAGAACAAATCATCATGCAGGTATTTGGTTCCCTATTGGATACACTTAAACTTGCACGTTCACAGCTTGACACAGATGCTCTTCAAAAAGCAGTCTCCGTACTAGCTGCTGCAAAAAGAATAACTTTTTTTGGGGTTGGTGGAGGGTCGGCCAATGTTGCCCGTGAAGGAGCAAATAGATTCTTTAGATTGGGAGTTCCCACAGAGGCACATGCTGATGGTTATTTCCAACGTATGCTCTCTTCCACAATGTCCAAAGGTGATGTAATATTTGCAATTTCTGCCAGTGGTCAACCAGCTGAACTTCTCGACAGTATAAACATAGCACGTCAATATGGTGCAAAATCAATCAGCCTTACCAAACCCAACAGCCCGCTCTCAAATGCAACTGATATTTCAATCGAAATTGATATTCCAGAAGATCAAGATATCTACAAGCCCTCAGCTTCACGGTTAGTCTTCATTGCAATTATCGATGTACTAGCTGCAGGAACAGCACGCAAACATCCAGCAGAAGTTAAGGAGTATATGCGTCGTATTCGTACCTCTTTGGTAGCGTACTCAGATGACACCAGACATTACCCCATAGGAGACTAACCCTCCTTGTTGATAGGTATCGGAAATTGGTCCATTAAGAAAATCAATTGTCAATCGGCTAAATCTACTAACCTTAACCAAAACAATTTAACCACGAAGCATAACTCAATGGTTGGGTGAAATATGGTGGCTTTTCTTCCTTGCGAGTAATGTCTCCAATAGAAATGTCATCAACCACCTATATAGGCTTAGCCATTTTCTATTTTGATCTTTTCAAAATTTGCAAATAACCCTTCAGATCCCTGGTTGGAGTAATCTGGGCCATGAACTTTTCAAAGTAAGAGTTTTCAAGGGAAAAGGATTCCTTGATAATTTGGATTTCATCGGTTTTACTCTCATGGCCAAAATCCTCCACCGAGGCCAGGTCCTCAAGAAAATCAGTAGTACCCTTGGTGATTGCCTTAAAGTTACAATCAGGATTCTCCTTCAAATAGACAGCAAATTCCTGGGCGGTTCTGGCTGTATCATAATTGTCCAATTCAAGGTAAAAATAAGCTATTCCAGCTTCAACGAATTTCGGGTCAAATCCCCATTGGTGGACAAAATACTCAACAATTTTTTCAAATTCCAAATTGTTGATCATGCCATCGATTTTGGCAACCTTGAGAGAAAGGGTCGCCAAAAGGTCGAAAATACCAACTGCCAAGATATCAAGCGGGGTGTTCAAAAATTTGGGTATCGAGATTATTCTATCTTCATTCAAGGATCTGAGATAACCCCGAAAAAGGTTCCATCCAACTCCTGATACCACTCCTGCGGCAATAATCACGACCAATGGTGTGGCTGCTGTACCAATTCCCAACAATCCAAGTATGCCCGATGTACCAAAAAAGCCTGCTGCTCCTAGCGTACTGGCCACTTTTGCTCCAACCAGTCCAACACCTGTACTATCCCATACATCTTCCGAGAGATTTTTGATACGGAGCAGAGCAAAGGCTTTTTCGCCAATCTGGAGCTGGGACTTGAACCTCAATGAGTCCCTAAGTGGTGATTCTATGTTCAGATCAGCAAACTTTTGTTGCCATTCCTTCTGGTCATTGCTATCGGCAATTTTGACCAATTCCAGATTTTCAGCCTTTGGGGACCGCTTCATGACTTTGCCAACAAATGGAATGTTGTTCCTGACACGAGCCTTCAGAGCACCCAGTTTTTTCTTAGTCCTGTGATAAAATGTCAAAGAAAACTTCCTTCAAACCTGACATGAAAATATATCTTTTCAAAAAATTAAAGAACCATAATGGAAAGAATTATTGAATGTTGAGCCTCTAACCCTTATATTCGCCAAGCCCATGAAATTAAATTCGATTTTGTTGGGCGCGTAGCTCAGTGGTAGAGCACTACGTTGACATCGTAGGGGTCACTGG
>WTGT01000158.1 GCA_011523445.1 Paracoccaceae bacterium | reverse complement strand
GTGTTGAGGCGGTCTATGCGGATGAAGATGTTTGGTTGACCCAGAAAATGATGGGGGTGCTGTATGATGTGGAAACCAATACCATCAATTATCACCTAAAAAGGATATTTTCTGACAGGGAATTGGTAGAGGATTCAGTTATTCGAAATTTTCGAATAACTGCCAAAGATGGAAAAAACTACAATACGAAACATTATAATCTATCAGCGGTTATTGCTGTCGGATACAAGGTGAATTCCGAACGAGCTGTTCAGTTCCGAAAATGGGCAACTGTAATTATCAAGGAATATACCATCAAAGCCTATGCCATGGATGATGAGCGTCTTAAGAATGATGGTTCCATTCTTAGTAAGAAATATTTTGAAGAGCAGCTTGATCGTATTCGAGAAATACGTTTATCCGAGAGGAAATTCTATCAAAAAATCACCGATATATATGCCACCTCAATTGATTACGATGTCAATGCCCAAGTCACTATGCGTTTTTTTAAATCTGTTCAAAATAAATTGCACTGGGCCATTCATGGTCAAACTGCCGCCGAAGTGGTTTATACTCGTGCCGATGCTGACAAAACCAACATGGGTCTGAGTACTTGGAAAGATGCGCCAGAGGGTAAAATCCAGAAATTTGATGTTATTATTGCTAAAAATTATTTGACCGATAATGAACTGGCACAATTGCAAAGGTTAGTGAATGCTTACTTAGATGTAGCTGAGAGTATGGCTCTAAGGCAAATCCCGATGACAATGTCAGATTGGGAAGAGCGGTTGAATCGATTTCTTGAAGTCTCAGATAGGGAAGTTTTGCAAGATGCTGGAAAAGTCAGAGCCGAAATCGCCAAAGCCCACGCCGTAAGCGAATTTGAGAAATACCGCATCGTCCAAGATCGTTTATATGAATCTGATTTTGATAAAGTATCCAAGACCATTGAGAAAAAAACGACCCAAAAGGATTGCGGGGAAAATGCTGAATAATCGGGAAATAATCAAACAAAATATTTTGCCAATGCAAAAAATGGGATTTAAATGAGCTTATTGAATATTAAACTGAAATACTCAGAGTTATGATTTGGTCCATCCGAATTAGAGATTATAAACAACACTGCAAAATGCCCAGATATCCAAAAACCAGATTTTTCATGCTGAACTAAGCTATTTATAAAATTTTCTCATTCGTCAGGTTCCCCAATGCTCTTTTTCATAGGCACTTTGCGCTTCACGACTCAATGGCTGAGATGAGCAAGCTGATCGAATAAAGAAATCTTCTTTATCTTCGAATTTTGTGAATACCGGTTTTCCACTTTTAGCAACCTGGATTCGGCATATCTGTACATTGTCAAAAAATGGGAAAGTTATTTCTATGTGCTTGCTGAATTGTACGCCGAAATACTTTTTGATTAAATCTTGAACTTTTAATTCAAAACCATCTATATTCTTCTTGTTTAAAGTTTCTATGTCATCGGCAAGTCCAAGAGAATTTTTTTTATCATCAATACCGATGAACAAATCCCCTCCTTCGGTATTAAGGAAAGCAGCAATCGTTTTTGCAATAGCATACTCAAGAAGCTTCGGATTTACCCCAGTTTGCCTTAGATCATACCGAAGCGTGGATTTGAATTCAACCCTTTTAGATTCACCAGCAGCGATCAATTCCTCGACCTCAATATTATCTGGCTCTTTGTGGTTGAGATCTATACGTGCTTTCAATTCATTAAAAATTCGTTCAGCCCGTGCTTTCAGGAAGGTCTTATAGTCGTCACTTTCAATACCAAAGCCATTTATATCTATAAAGTGGGAATTGAGAGGTTTATTGATATCTGAATTCTCGTTTTTAAAATCTCCAATATAATCGGATGGTGCTCTTGCACCGATTTTATGTTTATTTAGGTGGTCGCTAACGAAGGTGATATTGATAAGACTATTGCTGTTTACGATTTCTCTATTTTCAAGGTACTTTTTGGGGAAGAAATGGTGAAAGTTTTTACTATTCGCCTGTCGTAACCAAGAATTATCAAGTATGACCCTTCCGTTATCCTGAAAATCTTTTGGTTCCTGATACGCCAAAAGACAAAGGACTGCCTTACAATAACTATTTCCCGCTCTGAAATTGGTCTCAATTAGAGTCTGAGGTGAATCCAGGTCTACTTTGATATCAGTATAATTCGGACGATCATTATTCAAAATCTTATCGATTCGTCTAATGTCTTGAGCAAGTCGGGACTCTGCCGAGCTCGAGTAGCGGTAAGATAAGGAAATTCTCCAGAAAAATTCTTCCAAATACTTCCTCTGGACTGAGTCAGGCTTTCCCTTATTCTTGAAGAAAAAGTAAGCAAATGGTACCAATAGTGAGTCATAAGGAAGAAGTTGTGAAACCGGAATTCGATATGTTGACCGAAAGTAGTCGATACTATTCTCAATGGACGATATGGCATCTTCCCAATTGTCAATGATTGCATTTTTATCAAGTGTCAAGATCGTCTTTCTATTGCATTCCTTTGTTCGGCTAAGAATCAAAGAAAGTAGGCTCAAAACAACTGTACTGGATACCCCCTCGTAATTGATCGTTTTCAGCTCTATGATGAATCTGTTCCATTTTTCTTGCATATCAAATTTCAGTTCTTCGTCATATGTCTTAGCGGACATAATCTCAAAAACCGTTAGAGTCTGACCACCTGTATTGATACGTGTAAATACTTCGATAGCGGAATCAATATCCTCTTTACGGAGAACAACAGTCGAAAAATCGTAAGTTTTAAATGCTGTTGAGTAAGTATCTATCAGTTCCAATTCTGTATCATTGAATTTCTTGGATAACTCTCTTGATTTACTATAGTTGAAATTCAAGACTTCGAATAACGAAATATATTTTTCGCTGATCGGTTCAGCCGTAATGACCTGATCATCATTATCGCTAATGTTCTTTTCAATGTTAACAACAATATCCTTAAAATCTGTTACTTTCTTTTCACCCATTTTTCGAATTTTTGCACCTAGATATGCAGCAAAAAGTGAAGTTATACGTTGTTGACCATCGAGTACGTATTCAACTTTTGTACCTTCAGGTGTTTCAGGAATCTCAAGATTTCCGACATTCTTTATTCCGCTTATGCGTTCATCAGTCTGCCAGAGAATAAATGTTCCTATTGGATAACCTTTAAGAATACTGTCCAACAACTCTGCAGTTTTGTCGATACTCCAGACAAACTCTCGTTGAAACTTAGGAATCTTGATTATCCCTTTTTCAATTTCATTGATAAGATCTTTGTATTTCTTGGAATCAGGTTTTGGTTGTTCAAAATTCATTTAATGCTCCCTGTACAGTAATGTATTCCGGTATTTATCGTTTTGAAATTTAAATGCAGAACGTCACTTTGAATTTTCCAAAAATCCATATAATTCACAACTTGTCCTGATTTAAGTTGATTGCTGAGGTTTGTGATTATGGATTCTGAAAAACTGAGTATATTTCGAAGTCGAAATGGGTTTATTTCCGCATTGGACCAGTCGGGTGGCTCAACACCCAAGGCTTTGCAAGCCTATGGCATAAATGAAGATCAATACTCAGGTGAGACGGAAATGTATGACCTGATCCATGAAATGAGACTTCGAATCATTACCTCCGATTGTTTCTCAAGTGACAGGATTCTCGGAACCATACTGTTTGAGGATACGGTGAACAGGAAAATTGTGGATGAAAAGGTACCGAGTTATCTCTGGAACAAAAAGAAAATACTGGCCATTCAGAAGATTGATGTCGGATTGGAAGAAGTCAATAACGGCATTCAATTGATGAAGCCCATCACGAGTATCGAAGACCGATTGACAGAAGCTGTATCTAACGGTGTTTTTGGTACCAAGATGCGTTCGGTTATTTGGGAAGCGACACCAGGGGGAATTAATGAAATCGTTACACAGCAGTTTGAAATCGCCAAGACCATAATGGAATTTGGACTTGTTCCGATTGTGGAGCCGGAGGTTTCAATTGGTATTTCAGACAAAATCCAGAGCGAGGAAATCTTATTGGCCGAAGTGATGGAAAATCTGGATTCACTTGACGATAACCAGAATGTGGCTCTCAAGTTGACGATACCTACTCATGACAATTTCTACTCAGGTTTGGTCGAGCATCCGAGAGTAGTGAGAGTTACTGCATTGTCAGGTGGATACATCCATGAGGAGGCTTGTGGTAAACTTGCCCGAAATCCAGGTATGATCGCAAGTTTTTCACGAGCACTGACCGAAAGGCTGAAGGTAGATCAGACTGCATCGGAATTTTCAGATGCCCTGAATGGCTCAATAGAAAGTATTTTTCAGGCCTCGATTACCTGATCAAGTCTTGGGGGCATTGTTCAAAAAGGCAATCTGGTGAAACTCTGATTGCTTGGGGTTTCGCTCGTATCTTTGACTAACAGGGCATATTCTTCTGACATTGCACCCCAAGGTCAGGCAATCAAGCCCTTCTTCTGAACCGATATATGTTCGGCAACCGTCTGCGTCATAGTGATCAGGAGTTAAGACACCAACCGGACAGGCTGAAATACAAGGCTTATCACTACAGGTAACGCAGGGGCTGTAGTCAGGTGTTTTTGGCAAGGTTATGTGATCCTTGTAGGCCAAAGCACCTCGATAGGAAACCAGAAGACCGGCCGTATCATGAACCAGAAACTGAACCGGGGATTGCCAACTGCGACCCGTTTTCAGAGCCCATGTCAAAAAAGGATGATAGGGAGGACCCCCAAAGGGATAAAAAGGCTTCCCGCTGGTATTTTTTCCAATCAGGTCAATCACTCTTTTTGACCATTGATCCATTGGGTTTGGCAAGTTGTTCCTAAATTCGTCCTGTGATGTCATGAATTGCCAAAATCCAGGTTCCTTTGGACCAAGCATTATCAGGGTCTTGGTACCTACCGGAACCTTGTCGTCCTCTTCAGGATGAAAACCCCCATAAATGTCCAGTTGATACTGGCCTGCGATGTCTAGGATTTGACTATAGTCCATCGGAAGCTTGTAAAAAAGAGTTGGTTATTGTGGAGAATGAGATATCAGGGTTCCAATTCCATGAGAAGTAAAGAGTTCAAGCAGTACCGAATTAGGTGTTTTGCCATTTAAGATGACAACCGCCCTGACGCCGTCCCTGACTGCATTCAAGGCTGTTTCGGTTTTTGGAATCATTCCTCCCTGGATAATACCTGATTGTATGTGTGACTCTACTTCCTCGGGGGTAAGCCTGGAGATTAGAGTGTCTTTTTTGTCAAGCACACCGTCAACATCAGTCAGCAACAATAACCTGTCGGCATTGAGTGCTGAGGCAATGGCTCCTGCTGCGGTATCACCATTGACATTCAGGGTTGTACCATCCTCACTAACTCCAATTGGAGCAATGACCGGAATCAATCCGTTCTTGAAAAGGTCCCGCAAGACAGTTGCGTTGATCTCCTTGGGTATACCTACCAAGCCGAGTTCCGGTTCGGCCATTTCACAAACCATGATATTGGCATCTTTACCGGAAATCCCAATGGCCTGACCACCTTCCGTGTTTATGGCTTGAACTATTTGCTTGTTAACGTGTCCCGAGAGTACCATCTCGGCAATTTCCACAATTTCGGGACTGGAAACCCTTTTGCCCTTGATGAAACTGGATTCTATACCCAGACGATCCAGGGTAAGGTTTATTTTTTGACCGCCGCCATGAACAACTACAGCATTGATCCCGATTTGTCTCATCAAGACAATGTCCTTGGCAAAACTGGTCAGGGATTCTCCAATGGCATTCCCGCCAATTTTTACAACGACAACGGAATTGTCATAGCGTTGCATGTAGGGCAAGGCCTCTGAGAGGGTTTTCGCTGTTGTCAACCAATTCCTCGTGGTAACCATTTCAATTTTCCCGACAATCCAATAAGTTTCCAGCTACATCC